>JBDTCD010000137.1:0-9313 GCA_039923755.1 Terrimesophilobacter sp.
GAGGCGGTCGACGGAAGTCTGCAGTGCGGTGATGCGTGCACCGAGATCCTCGGACTGTGCAGTGACGTCGGTTGAATTGATCGAGGTGTCCCTCGCGACCCCGAGAGCTTTGAGCTCATCGAGCGCCTGGGTGAGCTTGGCAGAGGGGATGCGCAGTGTGAGCTGCGCAGCGCCGGGCCCCTGATCCGTGGCAGCATGCTCGCTACGATCCGCAACGGTGCCGCCGAACCGGTCGACGATGCGTGCGGCCTCGTCTGCGGCGGCGATCGGCTTGTCTACTGTGACGGTGAGTTGCACGGTGGTGATGATCTGCGGACCGGTGACGATGCCCTTCACGCCCGAGTCGGTGGTGCCACCGCTTGTGGTTTTACCCCCGGAAAACTGGGGTTGCGCGATAGGTGCGTTGGGGGCGGGCTCGCTGGAGGTGCTACCACCCGCCATCGAGCATCCCGAGAGCAGGACTGCGGAAAGTGCAACGACTGTGGACACCAGGATTCGCCTCATGGGGACACCATAACCGTTGGGTGATGACGACCACCACCCAACGTTTCACGCTATTTGATCGTCACTGCGCCCTCTGCATCCGGTGTGAAATATCTGGGAGACAACTGAATGCGTGCAAACCCTGGTACCCCCCGTAATAGGGTCAAAGTGATCGAAAGACAATCACAAGGGAGACATCATGGGAATTCTCGACAACGCCAAGGATGCCGCTGATGCGACCGGTGAGAAGGCCGGCGAGTGGATAAAGGACGTGAAGGATCGTGCATCCGACAAGGTTGACGAACTTCAGGCCGAAGTCGCCGTGAAGAGGGCCGAAGCCGAACGCGATGCCACCAAGGCAAAGAATGACTACAAGGAATCGCTTCGCGAAAATTGATGTCGCGGTATCGGAAGGGGATCGGCGCTCGCCGGTCCCCTTCGCCGTTGCCGGGTTCGTGACGACTCAGGGGATACTGGCGTTATGCGGATATTCGATCGGTTCCGGCGGAAGCGTGCTCCGCTCTTGCATATTGCGGGCGATGAGGGCATTGGCCCGCCGGTCATTCTCGTGCATGGGATAGCTTCGTCGTCCGTCACTTTCGAGTTGCTGATCCCGCGGATCGTGGATCGGCACAGAGCGATTTCCATTGACTTGCTGGGGTTTGGTGAGTCCCCAGCCCCTGCGGATTGCCGCTACACGATCGAAGACCATGTGGCGGCGTTGTCGAATACCATCAACTCACTGGGGCTTGATGAAAAGTTCGTTCTCGTGGGACACTCCATGGGAAGTCTCATCTCGACCCGATATGCGGCCACCCACCCGAATCGTCTCACCAAGCTCGTGCTCGTGAGCCCGCCGGTATATGTGAATCCGGCCGCGATCGGAGATACACGGGATCGCGCCACCATGGACCTCTATCTGCGCGCGTATGAATACCTGAGGACCAACAAGAAGTTCACCATGCGCAACGCATCGAGGCTCGCACGGCTGTCGCCGATCAAAAACGTTCTCGAGGTGTCCGAACGAAACTGGAATCCGTTCGTCCGATCGCTGGAAAACCTCATCGAGTCGCAGACGACCATTAGCGACCTTGCGTCGGTCACCGTGCCCGTTGAGGTGATTTACGGCAGCCTGGATCTTTTCCTCACACCTGGAGGTCTCCGCATTGTCCAACAGCTGCGGAATGTCACGATGCACAAGGTTGAAGGGAACGACCACATCATCCGACCCCGGTTGGCACGTGTCATTGCCACAGCGATTGGTTGACGTTCCGACCTAGGCTGGGGATATGAAGCACAACACGATGCAGCGTGCAGGGGTAGACGTCTCGGTAATCGGACTCGGCACCTGGCAACTCGGCGCCGATTGGGGTGAGGTCAGCGAGACGGATGCCCGCGCTGTCCTGGATGCCGCCGTCGACAGTGGGGTGACCTTTCTCGACACCGCCGATGTCTACGGTGACGGCCGCAGCGAAACCATCATTGGCGGATACCTCGCGGACAACCCGGGATTGGACGTATTTGTCGCGACAAAAATGGGCAGGCGGGTGGAGCAGAATGCCGAAAACTACAATCTGGCCAACTTCAGGGCATGGACCGATCGCTCCCGCCGAAACCTGGGAATGGAAACACTCGGACTCGTGCAGCTGCACTGCCCGCCGACAGCCGTGTATTCGCTCGATCGGGTATTTGATGACCTTGACACTCTCGTCGACGAGGGAGCAATTGCGCGCTACGGAGTGAGCGTGGAAACCACTGCGGAGGCGCTCACAGCCATTGCCCGTCCCAGGCTGGCGAGCGTTCAGATAATCCTCAACGCCTTCCGTGTGAAACCGCTCGACGCGGTGCTTCCCGCTGCCAAAGAAGCTGGGGTCGGCGTGATTGCGCGGGTACCCCTCGCCTCGGGACTTCTCAGCGGTCGATACAGCGCCGAGACGACGTTTGCGGCGAACGACCACCGCAACTTCAACCGTCACGGGGAAGCCTTCGATGTCGGTGAGACCTTCTCCGGTGTCGACTTCGACGATGGCGTCGCCGCGGCGCGGGAGTTCGCGGCACTGGCGGCAGAGCACGGACTGGAGCCGGCGACTGCCGCCCTGGCGTGGGTGTCACAGCTCGACGGCGTGAGCAGCGTCATTCCCGGTGCTCGCAATGTCGAACAGGCGAGAGCCAACGCGACTGCGGGCTCCATACCACCCCTCGGAAGTGAGTTCACCGAGCGGGTGGCTGCGCTCTACGACCGTTACTTCCGGACCGCCATCCACCCTCGTTGGTAATGGTGCCCTGAGGCCGCCACCTCGTTGCGGCCCTGTTCTCGGGCTGGTGGGGTCGCGCAACAATGCGGTGTTGCGCCAACAATGCGGTGGCGTGAACCGGCGCATGGATGCCGAAGCACCGCATTGATAACGCTGGTCCGTTGCCATCAGTGCTGAACGTCACCGCAGTCCGGCCGCGAGTAAGTGTGCGCGGAGTCGTGGTGGCGATAGTGCGAGCGCCCAGTCCCATCTCGTGAAGTTGTGAGCGGCGGCTCGCAGATCGTCTTCGCGGAACTTTTCATCAAGGAGCACTTGGTGTGGAGTTCGTCCTCTCAGGAATTCCGGCTCCGAATACTTCCACTTTCCATCGAACTCTCCGATGAGATTGCTCTCCGGCCACCAGAAGTCCACTATCCACAGCCGGCCACTGCGACCTCTCATCCTGACCTGGAGTTGCGGCGCAGGCAGGCCGGCGATGCGGATGTTCACACGGCTCATGGACTCGCCGGGGCGATCGGCACGGCCGTCGGCGAACTCAATGACTGCTCGTGCCTTCGCTGAACCATGCCTCAGCGGCACCAGAGCTAGTTCGCCCTGCAATTCTTCCCGGGTGAGTGCGGATGCGGGGATCGAATCGACCGGGTGGAACGAGCGACGAAGCGCAGCATCTGCCACTGTCACCGCGGTGGCGAAAGATGTCGTGCGGGCAATATCCACGACCGTTCTAGCAAGAGGGGTCACGAGTCGGCCTTCAATAAGATCCGGGTGATCCGATAACCCCGTGGTGTGCTGAAACACGGCGACCCCAGAGCGGCCGCCCGAAGCCTCCATTCCGGCTGTATGCACTCGGTTGGGCCAGGAACCGATCCACGGGAGTCGCCACAGCACGGCTGCCGATTCATGGGAGAAGATCGTGTTCGGACTCAGTCGCTCCGCCACGGCGTGAAGGCGAAGACGGTATTGTGCTGCGCGGTCCAGCGATTCCCAGAGTGTCGCGTCCACGTAGGCGCCGCGCGCCACGCGCACGATTTCACCTTCACGGTGGCGTCGCACGAGTGCGGCCCGTTCGGCTGGCGACCAACAGTCCCGCACGAAGGCGATCTGTTCCCGTGGGTCGACCAAGACATCCACCATGCGGTCATCCTCGCGGATTCGAGGTGAGGTCGTGGAGGCTAGTCACCAATTTGTGGATTAATGCTGCCTGTGGAAAAGTCCGACATTCACTCTGGCGCCGCGCCGGATTGGCTCTGGTTAGACGGGCAGTGCAGGCCACAGAGTCTAACAACCCGACTCAATGCGGTGTTTTGCCAACAATGCGGTGGCGTGAACCGGCGCATGGATGCCGAAACACAGCATTGATCGCCGACATCGACGGCGGCTGGACACAGCGCGCAGCGCGAAGCGGCCTCGCCTAGGTCAGCAGCGCGAAGCGGCCTCGCCTAGGTCAGCAGCGTCTGGATGGGTTCGGTGTCCGGGATTGGACTCGAGTCGCGCCCCCGCAGGTCGGGGTGGGCTCGACGGAAGATCGTCGGCACGAGGAATCCGACGAACGCGAAACCGATAGCGATCCAAAAGGCGCCGGGGGAGTCGAATCCGTCGATCATGAATCCGGCGAGCGCTGAGCCGAGCGCTGCCCCAATGAGCTGCCCCGTGCCCACCCAGCCATAGGCTTCCGCCGTTTCGCTGAACTTCACGCTCGCCGAGACGATGGTGAACATCACGGCAAGCGCCGGCGCGATTCCGAGTCCGGCGAGGGCAAGGGTGATCGACAGCCACCAGAAGTTCATGAACGCCGCGGCGCACGCCATGCCGACAAAGACTCCGAACATCCGGAAGGCGAGGGCGAGAGGGCCGATGGGCCGGTGCCCGAACGCGAGCCCGCCGATCAGGGAGCCGACAGCGAAGATCGAGAGCACGATACCGGATTGCGGATCACCTTCGCCGAACGTTGCGACGACCCCGGCTTCGACGGATGCACACGCACCAACCAGCAGGAATCCGGTGACGGTTGCGAGCATGACCGGTGGTCTGAGGAGAACCGCGCCGATCCTCCTCCGTGCCCGGGGAATGCGAACGCGCCCCACTTCCGGCGACGAAATGAACCAGATTCCGCCGACCACCATGAACACGAGCGCGGCGGAAATTGCCGCGACGGGGCTCACCTGCACCGCCAAGAATGTTGCGATGACCGGTCCGACGATCCAGATGATCTCCTGCGCAGAAGCATCGAGGGAGTACAGCGGCGTGATCTGCGTCGAGTTAACGAGTTTGGGATAGATCGTGCGCACGGCGGGTTGGATGGGTGGGTAGCTGAGTCCCGCAATCAGCCCGATAGCCATGTAGAGAATTACCGGAAGTTTCGGGGCGAACGCGATGGTACCCACGGCCGAAGCGCACACCATCATGGTGAGCACCAGCACTTTGCGGATACCCCACACGCCCATCCACCGGCTCGTGAGTGGTCCGGCAACTGCCTGCCCGACGCTCGTGGCAGCGAGCACGAGTCCCGCGGCGCCGTAGGAGTGATGGATGCGTTCGATATGGGTGAGGAAGGCGAGCGAAAGCATTCCGCCAGGGAATCTGGCCAGCAACTGGGACCCCATCAATCGCGCGACCCCGCGGGTCCGAATGAGGCTCCAGTAACTGTCGTTCACAAGAGTTGAAGTCTACCGGCGCGAGTGTCCTCGCTCGTTCGTGGCGGCATCGAGTATGACACATTCGAATGTCGGTGGCTACTACGAAAATCGACTCACAGGCTGTGTAAAACTCGGGCAAGTTATGCACAGTTGTGGATGACACGCCCACTACATATTGGGTTAGCGGAATGCGGAATACCCGCTATATAGTGATGTGACTGCCGAGGGGCGCAACGGGTCGGAATCCGAGAATTCGACCGGAGTACACCCTCGTGCAGAGTATTTTCGGGCCGAATCAGGCCTCACGGGGAGAGATTACCGCCGGTCGGAACGGGAATCTCTCGGGATTTGGAGACACAATATGACCATCACTGTCGTCAAGCGCAATGGGCAGCGCGAGCCGTACGACGCCAACAAGATTAACCTCGCGATTGAGAAGGCCAGCGCCGGCCTCGACGATAACATCACCTGGGTCACCCAGATTGCGAGCGAACTCGAGTTGACGCTTTTCGACGGCATCACCACCCAGCAGCTTGACGAAGCGGTGATCCAGGTTGCTCTTCAGAACGTCAAGGACGACCCCGAGTTCGACACCGTGGCTGCCCGGCTACTCCTGAAGACCATCTACAAGCGCGTCCTGGGCGACTACGAGTCAGCTCAGGAACTCCGTCGCCTGCATGTCGAGCATTTCGCGCCCAACATCCGTCGAGGCGTCGATGAGGGGCTGCTCGACTCTCGCCTCATCGACCTGTTCGACCTCGACCTTCTCGCGAAGACGCTCGAGCCCGACCACGACGACCTGCTCAAATACATCGGCGTCGTCACTCTCAACAACCGTTACGGCATCAAGGGTAGGAACGGCGACGCGCTCGAGGTGCCACAATTCTTCTGGATGCGCATCGCCATGGGCCTCTCCCTGCACGAGGCGGACCCCAATGGGCAGGCCATCAAGTTCTACGAGAAGATGTCGAAGCTCGAGTACCTCGCAGCGGGCTCCACGCTCGTTAACGCCGGCACGAGTTACCCGCAGCTCGCGAACTGCTTCGTCATGGAGATGCAGGATGACATCGAGCACATCGCGAAGACCACGCGCGATGTGATGTGGCTCACCAAGGGCACCGGTGGTATCGGCCTCTCCGTCACCAAGCTGCGTGCGCAGGGATCGCCGATCCGGAGCAACAACACGACCTCCACCGGCCCGATCCCGTTCATGCACACGATCGACTCTGTACTGCGGGCTGTGAGTCGCGGTGGCAAGAAATTCGGTGCACTGTGCTTTTACATGGAGAACTGGCACCTGGACTTCCCGGAGTTCCTGGATCTTCGTCAAAACTCTGGCGATCCATATCGCCGCACCCGCACAGCCAACACCGCCGTGTGGATCAGCGACGAGTTCATGAAGCGCGTGCAGAACGACGAGCCCTGGTACCTCTTCGACCCGCTTGAAGTTTCCGACCTGAACGAGCTGTACGGCAGAGCTTTCTCCGAGCGGTATGCGGAATATGCGGCGATGGCCGAGGCCGGCACTATGCGGATGTTCAAGAAGATCACTGCTCGCGAACAGTTCAAGGCGATCCTCATTTCACTGTCCGCGTCCAGCCACCCGTGGCTCACCTGGAAGGACACGATCAACAATCGTGCTCTTAACAACAACACGGGCACAATCCACCTGTCGAACCTGTGCACGGAGATCACGCTGCCGCAGGACGAAGACAATGTCTCAGTCTGCAACCTTGCTTCGATCAACCTGTCCCAGCACCTGCTTCCTCCAGTCGACGGTGGGCGGCCAACGATGGACTACGGGAAGATCGAAGAGAGTGCGAGAATCGCCGTTCGCCAGCTCGACAACCTCATCGACATCACGAAGTCGAGCGTTCCGGAAGCGGACTTCTCCAATCAGCAGAACCGCGCCGTCGGACTCGGCGTCATGGGCTTCACCGACATCGTGGAGAAACTCGGTTACAGCTACGAGAGCGAAGAGTCCTACGACCTCATCGACGAGATCATGGAGCACGTGTCCTACGCGGCGATCGACGAGTCAGCCGAACTGGCGAAGGAACGCGGCGCATACCCGAACTTCCAGGGCTCAGGATGGTCGAAGGGCATGGTCCCGCTCGACAGCATCGCGACGACCGAAGCGGATCGCGGTGTACCGATCGCGGTGACCCGCACAACGCGCCTCGACTGGGACGCCATGCGCGTCAAGGTCAAGGGCGGGATGCGCAATGCCACGCTCATGGCGATAGCGCCGACGGCATCCATTGGTCTAGTCGCAGGGACAACCCCGGGGCTGGACCCACAATTCACGCAGATTTTCAGCCGATCGACCTCGAGCGGAAAGTTCCTCGAAGTGAACCGCAACCTTGTGAAGGATCTTCAGGAGCTCGGGCTGTGGGGCAACGTTCGCGAGTCGATCCTGCGCAGCCAGGGCGACGTACAGGTAATCGATGCGATCCCCGACCACCTCAAGGCAGTGTACAAGACGAGCTTCCAACTGTCGCCTTACGCATTCCTTGAGGTCGCGGCTCGCGCGCAGAAGTGGATCGACCAGGCCATCAGCCGCAACATGTACCTCGAAACCCGCGACCTCGGCGAAATGATGGACATCTACTACGGAGCTTGGGAGCGCGGTGTAAAGACGACGTACTACCTGCACATGAAGCCACGCCACCAGGCAGAACAGTCCACCGTGAAGGTGAACAAGTCGGAGGACATCAACACGGGCGAGAAGCGTGGATTCGCCGCTGCCAGTACACCGGCCGAGGCGCCGTCTGCTTCCGTCCCGTCAACACCGCGCAAAGGCTTCGGCTTCGCTGGGCTTTCCCCGAAAGACGGCGAATAGCGGTGAACGAGGAAGAATTCTTCGTTCCCGTCGACCCCATGGACGAGCTGCAATGCGACAGCTGCCAGCGCGCTGGAGCTATGACGATTGCGTCAGCAATCGTGCGACGCCAGCGCCGGTGAAGCTGTGCTTCACCGGTCTATGTAAATAAGAAGTAAGGAAGCGATACATATGTCAGGGATTCTTGGTACCGGCGTGCAGGAAGGCTTGTTGCTCAAGCCGGTCAAGTACCAGTGGGCAATGGACCTCTACGATCAGGCAGTCGCCAACACCTGGTTTCCCAACGAGATCCAGCTTGACCAGGACATCGCCGATTTCAAAAAGATGACGGATGAGGAGCGTCACGCGATCACGTTCCTCATGAGCTACTTCAACCCGAACGAGCTCCTCGTGAACAAGGCGCTGGCGTTCGGTGTATACCCCTACATCAATGCAGCAGAATGCCACCTCTACCTCGCGAAGCAAATGTGGGAAGAAGCAAACCACTGCATGAGTTTCGAGTACGTGCTCGAAACCTTCCCAATCGACCGTGAGGCCGCCTACGGCTCCCACGTGAACGTGCCGTCGATGGCGCGCAAGGAAGAGTTTCAGGTCAAGTTCATTAAGCGCATGACGGAGGAAACCCTCGACATCACGACGGTGGAGGGCAAGCAGGACTTCGTGCGTAACCTTGTCGCGTACAACATCATCCTCGAAGGAATCTGGTTCTACTCGGGTTTCATGGTGGCGCTGAGCTTCCGGCAGCGGAACCTCCTGCGCAATTTCGGGTCGCTTATGGACTGGGTGATCCGTGACGAGAGCCTGCACCTGAAGTTCGGCATCAACCTGATCCTCACGGTGCTCGAGGAAAATCCAGAGCTGCAGACGCTGGAGTTTGCCGCTGAGATCAAGCAGATGATCTTGGATGCAGTAGAGATGGAAGAGGAATACAACCGCGACCTGCTGCCCAGCGGCATCCTCGGGCTCAACGCCACCTACATCAACCAGTACGTGAAGTACCTCGCAGATCGTCGACTGGAGGAGCTCGGTTTCGATCCCGAATACAAGGTGTCGAACCCTGCGAAGTGGATGGCGACGGCGAACGACACCTATGAGCT
>JBDTCD010000138.1:0-10402 GCA_039923755.1 Terrimesophilobacter sp.
GTGTGAAGCGACTGGTAGAGGTTGAATTTTGGTGTCGCGATGTAGTCCTTGAACCGCCCGGGAATCGGGTTCCACCTCGCGTGGATCGCTCCGAGCACGGCGTAACAGTCCCGCACAGAGTTCACGAGGATCCGAATGCCCACCAGGTCGTAGATTTCATCAAATTCCCTGCCCCGCATGACCATCTTCTGGTAAATGGAATAGTACTGCTTGGGGCGACCGGCGACTTTACCGCGGATTTTCGCGGACTTCAGATCCTCATTGACGGCGTCGATCACCTCCTGCACAAACTCCTCGCGCTGAGGAGTCCGCTCCTTCACAAGGCTTTCGATTTCCACGTACAACTTCGGGTACAGCACGGCGAACGAAAGGTCTTCCAGCTCCCATTTGATCGCCTGGATGCCAAGCCTATGAGCAAGAGGTGGGTAAATCTCCAGGGTCTCCTGAGCCTTGCGGGTCGCCGACTCCGGGGAAACGAACCCCCAGGTGCGCGCGTTGTGAAGGCGATCCGCGAGCTTGATGACGAGCACGCGGATGTCCTTCGACATGGCCACGACCATCTTGCGCACTGTTTCGGCCTGAGCGCTGTCACCGTATTTAAGCTTGTCAAGTTTCGTGACTCCGTCAACGAGCATGGCGATTTCGTCGCCGAAGTCTTTGTGAACCGACTCGAGGGTATAGCTGGTGTCCTCGACCGTATCGTGCAGCAATGCCGCCGCTATCGTGACCGGGCCAATTCCCAGATCCGCAAGAATTTGGGCCACGGCGACGGGATGGGTGATGTACGGCTCGCCGCTGCGGCGCAGTTGCCCTTCATGGGCACGTTCTGCCGCCAGGTAGGCGCGTTCGATGAGCCCGGTATCCGCTTTCGGATGATGGGTTCGCACGGTCTTGATCAGGCGCTCGACTGCTCCGATGGGCTGTGCTCTCGAGAAGATTCTGGGCAACAGAGCGCGTCGCGCGATCGCAGTGGGAACCTGCACGGGCATCGGGGCGGGCACCGGGGCGGGAACCGCCTTGCCCTCTGGCGCAACAGGAGGAGGTTTAGTCTCCGTCATCGTGCCTCCTCCCCTGCAAAACTACCATTGGGTGCTGGGAGTAATGAGTGGCTGGAGTGCGGCCAGCCGCTACTTTGCTATCGCCGCCGACTTGCGGGTCTGCAGGACTTTCTTCGCCTGCTTGCTAATGGCGTCCTCGGAGCTTCTCAGGTGCGCATAGAGCGGGGAAGCGATGAAGATCGTTGAATACGTGCCGACGAGCATTCCGATGAAGAGGGCGAGGGAGATGTCGCGGAGTGTTCCTGCACCCAATAGGGCTGCACCGATGAACAGGATGGCGCCCACCGGGAGGAGAGCAACCACAGACGTGTTGATCGACCGGACGAGGGTCTGGTTGACCGCCAGGTTCACGGACTCCGAGAATGTCCGCCGAGATTCGGCGCCGTCTTCACTGGTATTTTCACGGATCTTGTCGAACACCACGACAGTGTCGTAGAGCGAATAGCCGAGAATGGTCAGGAATCCGATGACCGCCGCCGGGGTCACCTCGAACTGCAGAACACCGTACACGCCCGCCGTGATGATGAGGTCGTGAAGCAGGGCGATCATTGCGGCAAGGGACATCTTCCAGGTGCGGAAGTAGATTGCCATGACGATGGCGGCAAGCACGAGGAACGTGATCAGGCCTCGGATAGCGGTACTCGTGATGTCAGCGCCCCAGGTCGCACCAATGAACGATGCCGTCACCTGTTTTGGCGTGACCTTGTACGCAGACGCGAGCGCGTCGCGAACCTGATCATTTTGCGCGTTCGTGAGTTGATCGGTTTGGATGCGCACCGAATTGCCACCGATGATGGTGACCCGCGGGTTTGCCTTGGGAACTTCGGCGATCACGGCATTCGAGGCGAACGACTGGTTCGTGTTTGTCGCCTGGCTGATCTCGAATTGCGAACCTCCTTTGAATTCGATTCCAAACTCGAATCCGCCCCGAAGGAGCGTGACGCCGAGTGCCAGCGCGATCATGACGAAGGCAATCGTGTACCAGAGGTACTTCTTTCCCACGAAATCGTACGAGCGCTTGCCCGTATACAGGTCGTTACCGAACTGCGAGAAGCTGGCCATCAGGAATCCTTCCCCTTCGGGCGTTGCGAGTTCGGGCGTTGCGAGTTCGGGCGTTGCGAGGAGGCTCCCGGCTTACCCGACCCAAGTTCCGCCGCCTTTCGCTCGGCTATGGTTTGCCGTCGAGCCGCTTCCTTGCTGGCGGCAGCGTTCTTGCCACCGGTGAAGGACGCGGTCGGTGTGCGGAACTGCGCACGTCCCCGATAGACCGCGCCCAGCGCCACCGGGTCAAGGCCGCTGAACCGGTGCCCGCCACCGAAGAATTCGGTATTGGCCAGAAGCTGAAGCATCGGATGGGTGAACATGGTGACCACCAGGACATCGACAATGGTCGTGAGCCCGAGCGTGAGAGCAAATCCACGCACGTTGCCGACAGCGAGGAGGAACAGCACGATTGCCGCGAGGAAGTTGACGGCATCTGAGGCGAAGATGGTACGAAGTGCGCGCTTCCATCCTGCCTCCACAGCAGAAACCAGTACCCGGCCGTCGCGCAACTCGTCGCGTATTCGCTCAAAGTACACAATGAAAGAGTCCGCGGTGATACCTATCGCCACGATGAGACCCGCAACTCCCGCGAGCGACAGTCGGTAGCCCTCACGCCACGACAGGATCGTGACGATGAGATAGGTGATCGAGAATGCGACCACGAGCGACGCAGCCGTCACGAGTCCGAGAGTTCGGTACTGGAGCAGCGAATAACCGATAACGAGAATGAGGCCGATCGCTCCCGCGAGAAGGCCGCTCAGAAGTTGCGTCGTGCCTAGCGTCGCGGTGATCGACTCTTTGCTCTGGACCAGGAATCCAATCGGCAGTGCCCCGAACTTCAACTGGTCGGCCAGAACCTTTGATGTTTCCTGGGTGAAAGAGCCGGTGATCTGCGGCTTGCCGTCCGTGATGACAGCATTCACGGTCGGTGCAGAAATCACCTGCCCGTCCAGAACGATCGCGAACTGGTGCCGGGCACCAGTCAGACCGTAGAGACGGGTCGTCACGTCGCCGAACTGTTTTGAACCCTCGGCATCGAAGACGATATTGACACCCCACTGGTTGGTGCTCACGCCCTGACTGTTGGCGACGAGTCCGTTCGTCGCATCCTTGATACGCTCACCGGCGACCTCCACCGGGCCCAGAATGTACTTGTAGTCCGGCTGGCCGTCGGATGGCGTTCCGTTGATCTGGCAGGTGATGAGCGGTTTGTCCGCTGGCGCAACGTTCGTGTTGGCCTTTTCGACGTCAGCGCAGTTGAAGTTATCGAACTGCTTCTGAAGTGCCGGTGTGACCCAGGCCGGATCGCTCCCATTACTTGGGCTGATCGACGGGCCGGGCTCTGGCGCGGCGGACGCCGACGGGGATCCTGATGCTCCCGGCGATGGAGTCGGCGAGGGGGTTTGCCCGACTGTGGAGATCGCGGCGGCGTCTGACTTGATCACCGCGCGGAATTCGAGCTTTGCCGAGGACTCGATCCGGTCGATCGTCGACTGGTCGGGAATACCCGGAAGAGAGACCACCACGTTGCTTGCACCCTGTGTGTTGATCTCGGATTCGGACACACCCGCCGCATCAATACGTTGTCGGATGATCGACACTGCCTGGTTAAGCTGGTCTGCGCTGACCGTCTGGCCGCTCTCAAGCTTCGGAGCGAGGATTATCTGCGTTCCGCCAATCAGGTCAAGCGCGAGTTTGGGCACAAAGTTCCAGCCCGCGAACACAGCACCAGCACCGTTGAGTGCAATGAGGGTGACGATGATCACCATGAGCCAGGTAAGCGAACGCCATGCCTTCTTCACCGGGGTTGAGCGTACCGCCACGTGTGACTCAGCTTTCTAACGAGAGGAAAGGGGAAAGGGTACAGGCGGTTACTCGGAATCCGACGCCGGCTTCTTACGGGTCGGCTTCTTCGTGCGCTCGCCATATTCCGGCTCGGCCATCGGGATAGCGTTCGACGTGTTGAGCTCAGGGCCGCCCGTCTCGGAACCGGTCGCTTCGCTGCTGGTCTCCTCGGCGACGACCGGCTCGACTGCCTTGAGGATCACTTGGCGGTGCAGCTTGATGATGGTCTTCGGCGCAATCTCCAGAAAAGCGAGGTTCTCTTCTTCATCGATGGAGACGAGGGTTCCGTACATGCCGAAGTTCGTCATGACCTCAGCACCGGGAAGCAGCGTTGCCTGACGTTCAGCCGCATCCTTCTGGCGTTTCCGCGAGCTGCGGAATTGGAAGAAGACGAAAACCGCGAGAACGACCGCGATGAGAATGAGGGTGTAATCCATGGTGGCGAAGGGCCTTCCGAAGTTGTCTACGGCCCGCTCAGGAGAAATCAGCGCGACGGTTCGCCGCAAGGGAGATAAGGCCAGATTGAATTATAGGTCATCCCCGAAGAGCCCTGTTGTCGTCCGGGTCATGCCGAGGTGTCGCCAAGCCGCCTTTGTCGCTACACGCCCACGCGGAGTACGGGTGAGAAGGCCTATCCTCACGAGAAATGGTTCCACCACCGATTCAATGGTCTCCGATTCTTCACCGACCGACACAGCGAGGGTGTTGAGGCCGACGGGTCCGCCGTCAAAGCGTACGAGGATGGTGGACAGCACGGCACGGTCGAGTCGATCCAGGCCGAGTTCGTCGACCTCGTAGAGTTCGAGTGCCGCGCGCACAGCGTGTAACCCGTCCGTATCGTGGACAAGGGCATAATCACGTACCCGGCGCAGGAGGCGATTCGCGATCCGCGGAGTTCCGCGGCTGCGGCCGGCGATCTCCGCTGTCGCGTCGGACTCGATGTCGAGGGCGAGCAGGCGGGACGCGCGCATCAGCACCTGTTCAAGTTCGCGGGTCTCATAGAACTCAAGATGGGCAGTGAACCCGAAGCGGTCTCGCAACGGATTGGGCAATAGCCCCGACCGCGTGGTTGCCCCAATGAGCGTGAAGGGAGCGAGATCCAGAGGTATGGAGGTGGCGCCCGCGCCCTTCCCAACCATAATGTCGATCCGGAAATCCTCCATGGCGAGGTAAAGCATCTCCTCTGCAGAGCGAGCCATGCGGTGGATCTCGTCGATAAAGAGAATCTCCCCTGGTACGAGCGAGGACAGGACGGCCGCGAGGTCCCCCGCGTGCTGAATTGCGGGTCCGCTGGAGATTCGCAGCGGATGACCGCTCTCTTCAGCGACGATCATGGCAAGCGTCGTTTTACCGAGGCCAGGAGGGCCAGCGAGCAGGATGTGGTCAGGCGTGCGATTCTGCATCCGGGCAGCGTCAAGCAGCAACTGCAGTTGGGCGCGTACCTTCTCCTGGCCGACGAACTCCGCGAGGTTCTTTGGGCGCAGCGCACCCTCAAACGCAAGTTCGGCTGCCGACTCCGGTGTCGGCCGCACAATCGCGGTCGTCGGGTCTTCCGTGCCGGTCACCGTGCCCCCTGGGACGAGGCCGGTCCGAGCCTCGAAAGCGCGTTGCGCAGGATGAGTGGAACGGAGTCACGCTCCCCCTCGGATGCTGCCGCGATGGCCTCGTCGACAGCCTGCGCGGCAACCCGCTCCGACCAGCCGAGGCCGACAAGGGCGACCAGGACGTTCTCGGCGATCGACGGGATCGCTCTCGAGCCCGAATGTGAAGCAGGAACGACATGGATCTTTCCGGCGAGGGAAATGATGATGAGTTTCGCTGTCTTCGGCCCGATACCGGATACCTTCCGGAACGCTGAATCGTCTTCCCTGGCCACCGCGGACGCGATCTCTGCCGGAGCTAGCGTTGCCAATACCGCCATGGCAGATTTGGGCCCGACCCCGCTCACTCCGCGCAACAGGTCAAAGATTTCGCGGCTGTCCTGGTCGGCGAAACCGTAGAGGGCGAGCTCGTCTTCGCGCACGATGAGCGCCGTGCGCATGCTCGCTTCGCTTCCGATCCTCAGCTGGAGCGCGTGTGCGGGGGTTACCGCAACCTGAAGCCCCACGCCCCCGACCTCGATGATGGTCGTCGTGCCGGCAATTGCCAGCACCGTGCCTCTCACCGATGCAATCATGTCCCCAGCCTACGGTCGGCAGACGACCTTCCCGCTGACCGCTCGGCGGCGCGCCACGCCTCCTGCGCTGGGGTCAACGCCGATGAGGTCTGCGCGGCAGCACCCCCGGTGCGCCAAGCGTGGCAGATGGCCAGGGCGAGCGCATCTGAGGCGTCTGCGGGCTTCGGTACGGCCTCCAACCTGAGCACGCGAGCAACCATTGCGCCAAGTTGCTTCTTATCAGCACTGCCGTATCCGGTGAGCGCCGCCTTCACTTCCGTCGGAGTGTGGAGGCCAACAGCAAGGCCACGCCTGGCGGAGAGGAGCAACACCACTCCGCTTGCCTGAGCCACTCCCATGACGGTGCGCACGTTCTGCTGCGCGAAAACACGCTCGAGGGCAACTGCATCCGGCGTGAATTCGTCGAGCATCCCGTCCAGCGCGTCCCCGATAGCGAGGAGCCGCTGTTCGAGCGGAGCATCCTTTGACGTACGGATAACGTCGACGGCGACCAGTGTTGCCGTCCGATCCCGTGCAACGTCAACGACCCCGACCCCGCACCGCGTCAGCCCGGGGTCAACACCAAGCACGCGAAGCGGCATCCAGGTTGCCTAGTCGTCGTCCGCGTCAAGTTCGGACTGGACGTCTGCGGGGACCGCGAAGTTCGCGAAGATATTCTGCACATCGTCGCTGTCCTCGAGCGCATCGATGAGTCGGAAGACCTTGCGCGCGGTCTCTGCGTCAACCTCAACGATGACGTTCGGTACGAATTCCGCTTCGGCCGAGTCGTAGTCGATTCCCGCCTCCTGCAGTGCAGTGCGTGCTGCCACGAGCTGGGAAGGGTCCGTGATGACTTCGAACCCGCCACCCTGGTCGTTGACCTCCTCGGCGCCAGCATCCAGCACGGCCATGAGGATGTCATCTTCGACTACACCGTCGGCCTTCGTGATTGAGATGACGCCTTTGCGGTTGAAGTTGTAGGCCACGCTGCCTGGGTCCGCCATCGTTCCACCGTTGCGCGACATGATCGTTCGCACTTCGGCCGCCGCGCGGTTCTTATTGTCGGTCAGGCACTCGACAAGGAGTGCGACGCCGTGAGGTCCGTAACCCTCGTACATGATGGTTTGGTAGTCGATCGACTCGCCAGAGAGTCCCGCACCGCGTTTGACGGCGCGGTCGATGTTGTCGTTCGGTACGCTCGTCTTCTTCGCCTTTTGGATGGCGTCCACGAGCGTGGGGTTCCCGGAAAGGTCAGCTCCGCCAATTTTTGCCGCGACCTCGATGTTCTTGATGAGCTTCGCAAACGACTTCGCCCGGCGAGAGTCGATGATCGCCTTCTTGTGTTTGGTTGTCGCCCACTTGGAATGCCCGCTCACAGTGCATACCTCAACATCAATGTGCGCCTCTCATCTGAATCACCGTCGATTCTATCGAGCAATCCGCACCCCCGCGTCACGCAGCTCCAGTTCAGCGAGCCTCACAATGACATCGCGGTGACCGGCGCGCCACGCGTCTACCGGATGCGCACTCGTCGCCGCGATGTCCTTGCGCGAGCCGTTCACGAGCGCGCGGAGAGCCAGCAGGTCGGGTCCGTCCTCGAGCCGGGCCAGCCGATTAGCCTCGGTCGCACGGCGGGCGAATCGAATCCTGCGGCGCAGCCACCACCAGCACACGGCGAGGACTATTACCCCGGCAACGACGATCCCGACGATCATCGCGGTCGTCGTGATGAAGGATGCCGTGGTGTTCCCCGCGTCTTCCAGCATCCCCCCTGTCCCGCTCGCAGCATCGAAGGGAACTCGAATCGACGTACCAACAAACGGGATGTGACCCAGGGCGTTTCCGGCATCCGTCATCGCACCCTTGAACCCCGCACCCGCCGATTCGAGCTGGCGCCCGACCACCGCAAGGACGGAGATCGCCGACGTCACGATGGTGCCGAGCCAGATACCGAGGGCTACGGCGGTGATAGCCAGCACGTCGGACGCGATCTGAAGAGCGCGCCGCACGGGATAGTCAGAGTAAATCTTCATGCCCCCAGCATGACGATTCAGCCGGCTGCGCGCACCCTCTCAAGGAAGTATGAATGAAAACGGTGATCTTCAGTCATCTCGGGGTGGAAGGATGTACCGAGCAAATTGCCCTGCTCCACCGCCACAACGCGGCCGTCGTCCAGGGTTGCGAGTGCACTCACCTTCTCCCCAAGTCGCTCCACAACCGGGGCACGGATGAACACCGCATGAAGGGGCGGACTTCCGATCGCGGGAACGTCGAGGTCGACTTCAAAAGAGTCGGTCTGCGAGCCAAACGCATTACGGCGCACATCGATGTCGAGGCCGCCAAGGCTTTCCTGCCCTTCGATACCATCCAGAATGTTCGTCGACAGCATGATGAGCCCGGCGCAGGTGCCGTAGACCGGGAGACCCTTCGCGATGGCGTCTCTCAGCGGGTCGCGCAACCCTACCGTGCGGGCAAGTTTATCCATAACGCTTGACTCGCCGCCAGGGATGACGAGGCCGTCGACTTGGGAAAGTTCGCTTGCACGACGCAGCGGCACAGCATCTGCACCGAATCCCCGTAAGACGGCCAGATGTTCTCGGAAGTCACCCTGGAGTGCGAGGACTCCTACACGCAGCATTGGTGTTTGAGCGCCCTACCAGCCGCGCTCAGACAGGCGATGGGGCGCCGCGAGGTCTGAGACGTTGATGCCGACCATCGCCTCGCCAAGGCCGCGAGAGACATCCGCGAGCATTGCAGGGTCATCGAAGAACGTCGTCGCCTTGACGATTGCCGCGGCGCGCTGCGCTGGGTTACCCGACTTGAAGATTCCGGAGCCGACGAACACGCCGTCAGCGCCAAGTTGCATCATGAGTGCGGCGTCCGCTGGGGTGGCAACCCCGCCCGCAGTGAACAGCACCACGGGAAGCTTGCCGGTCTCCGCGATCTCGGCAACGAGGTCGTACGGCGCCTGGAGTTCCTTCGCCGCAACATAAAGCTCATCCTTTGATTTGGACTTCAGGGCGTTGATTTCACCGAGAATCGTGCGGATGTGCTTGGTCGCCTCGGAGACGTCCCCGGTTCCGGCCTCGCCTTTGGAGCGAATCATCGCCGCGCCTTCGCTGATACGGCGAAGTGCCTCACCGAGGTTCGTTGCACCGCACACGAAGGGAACGGTGAACTTCCACTTGTCGATGTGGTTCATGTAATCGGCGGGACTCAAGACCTCGGACTCGTCGATGTAGTCGACCTTGAGAGCCTCGAGGATCTGGGCTTCGACGAAGTGGCCGATGCGCGCCTTCGCCATCACGGGGATCGACACCGCCTCGATGATTCCGTCGATGAGATCCGGGTCGCTCATCCGAGCGACGCCGCCTTGAGAGCGAATATCGGCGGGAACGCGTTCCAGAGCCATGACGGCGACCGCGCCGGCGTCCTCGGCGATTTTTGCCTGATCCGCCGTGACGACGTCCATGATCACACCACCCTTGAGCATCTCTGCCAGACCACGCTTGACGCGGTTGGTACCCAATTGTTCTGATGGTGTGCTGTTGGCCATACCCCTATTCTACGTGGGTCGAGGACGAGGCCACGCCTCAGCGATTTCCCGGCGAACCTCGCCGAGGAGCTTCGGGAGCGCCTTCGTCTCGGCGATGATCGGGAAGAAATTCGAGTCGAGCGCCCAGCGCGGAACGATGTGCTGGTGCAAGTGCGCGGCAATTCCCGCTCCTGCGACGCGGCCCTGGTTCATCCCGAGGTTGAAGCCGTCGCAGTTCGACACCGACCTCACCACCCTCATCGCGGTCTGGGTGAGCGAGGCCATTTCGTTTACTTCCTCCGGCGTCGCATCGTCATACAACGCAACATGCCGGTAAGGGCAGACCAGAAGATGTCCTGAGTTGTAGGGAAAAAGGTTCAACAGGACATAGGCGTGTTCCCCACGCGCGACAATGAGCGCCTTCTCGTCGTCCATGGATGGTGCAGCACAGAATGGGCAGGAGTGTTCGTCTGGTTGGGTCGCATCCTGCACGTAAACGAGGCGGTGGGGAGTCCACAGCCGTTGGAAGGCATCGGGCACCGCGGCGAAGTCGGCGGAATTCTCCACTATCACACCTGAGCGTGTTCTGCGATCGCCGTGGTAATGCGCTCAATCGCCTCTGCGATGGGAATGCCATTCTCCTGCCGCCCGTCCCGGTAGCGGAAGCTCACGGCCCCCGCGGCGCGGTCTTCCTCACCCGCGATGAGCTGAAAGGGAACCTTCTGCTTAGTGGCATTGCGGATCTTCTTCGGCATCCGGTCATTC
>JBDTCD010000139.1:0-5226 GCA_039923755.1 Terrimesophilobacter sp.
CGTCGCCGGAAAGCGGAAGCCATCATCGCCCCCGTCACTCACCGAAGCGCCCTTCGGATGGTGTGGGACGGGTTTGCGGTCGGTGTGACCAATGCCAAATCCATCGTGTTCATGGTCGCGGTGCTGCCCTTGTTCGTCGACCATTCGGCAGGCAACCTTCCGTTGCAACTCTTCCTCTTAGGACTGGTCTTCGTGGTTGTCGCGTTCATCTCGGACAGCGCCTGGGCAATCGCCGCCGGGGCCGCACGCGACTGGTTCGCTCGGTCACCCCGGCGTATTGCGACGCTTAGCGCGACGGGCGGGGTTCTCATGATCGGGGTCGGCGTTGCGGTGTTGTTTGTTGGGAACGAATCGACCTAAGGATGCTCGACTCACCCTCTTAGGTGAGGGGTCCCAACGTTCCACACCCTGAGGAGCTCATGGGAAACGAGAGATTCATTACCGGGAGAACACGCTGCGGGCGACGGCGATCACCTCAATTCGGATTCCCTCCGGCACGAGCGCGGTGACAATCGGTGGACGCCAGTAGGCGGAGAGTTGCACGGTGGCGCTGCGCCCATCCACGGTCTCTGCACGCTCAAGTACGAGCGATTCGATGCCACGCGCCGGGGCCGCCGAGAGGTATGCGGCGGCGGCAACCGCGACATCCGCAGAGTCAAGGACCGCGCGCGGGCCCTCTGGAGTCATGGTGACATCGTCGAGCTCGAATGCCTCTGCGCCCACGAGTGCTGCACCATCGGCAAGCGTGAACAAACGCTTGCGTTCAAGATAGAGGGATGTCGCCGCAACGACAAGCAGGATGAGCACCGCGCAGAGGAACCCGTAGAAGATCGTCAAAGGCAGCATCGAACCTCGCTCGTCATCTTTCATCCCGCACCCCAGAATCGCGACACTTGTTCGGTTGATGTCGCCTGAAGCGGCACTCCGAGAGGAACGGAGAGGTCGAGAATGGGCGGAACGAGCGGAAGTGGAACCGTGACGGTTACGGAGATTGTGACTGCCCCGAGCCTGGTGAGGCAGGCACGCGGGTGCGGTGAACATGTCAGGCTCACCTGGGGCTCAAGACCCTCAAGGCCGGCATCGGCCAGCGCAAACCGGATGGCGCGTTCCGCACGTGCGGATGCCTCTGATTCGCTATCCGACTGCACGAAGACTCGCACGGCCTGCCTGGCCGCGCCCTCGACGGCAAACGCGGCGCTCTGGATCGCCGCCATCGTGAGCACCAAGTACACGAGAGGCAGGAGTAGTAAGAGCCCGATAGTGATGAACTCGAGTGATGCCGTGCCGCTCACGTCAACGAGCCGCGACGCGATCCCCTGGCTAACGGCCGAGGGTTTCCACCGCCGCATGACCCTCCACCTCCAGTCCGCGCTCGATTCCGATGAGGCCGATGAGCGGCAATGGCGCGCGTACCGTGATGATTGCCGCCGGGTGACCGAGGTAACTGCCATACTCAGCGCTTACGTCCTGCGCGTAGCCGGATCCGAGCGCCACGGTGATGAGTTCAGCCGTACGCCCGACACCGTCGTTAAGGCCGTTGTCCGCGAGGGACGCAAACCGTGCACCTTCAGTTGCCGCATCCAGCACCGTGTTGCGGATGAGAAGGGCGAGACCGAGCTGAATGACGGACAGCGTGAGAATAGTGAGAAGCGCACCAACCATGACGAACTCAGCGACAGCCGAACCAGACTCGTCCCTAGCCATCCGCACGAGACGAACCGTCTGTGCTTTGGGGCGCATGATCAGAAGCCGGTGACGCGATCGATCGCCTGCTGAAATACCGTGCTGAGAGCCGGCCCAGCCATCGCCCAAATGATGATCACGAGCCCCGCCGTCATCAGCGTGATGAGCACCCAGCCCGGCACGTCGCCACGGTCACTGTTCCAGGATTGTGAGAGTCGAAAGCCCGTCATCCGGCAAGTATCTTCGACGCAGCGTTCGCCCGTCGTCAGTTATCCACAGGCACTGCCGCTGTGGGATCCGAGCCTACGCGAAGCCGAAGATCGGCGGCAGGGCAAGCAGCACGACCGCGATCCACACCGCGAACACCGGCAGGTATCCGGTTTGCCAACGCTCCAGACGCACCACTGGAGCCCGCCCAGCCAGCAACCTTGCGAGGAGCCAGGCGGAAACAACCAGGTTCACCAGCAGAATCGCGTTGAGCCCGAGCGCAGCGACCCGGTTTGCGGTGAACCCCAGTTCGCCAATGCGGGTGAACATGGAATACAGCACGAGCGCATCGAGGATCACTGCCGCGGCGACGGCGATCAGTCGGATGACATCCATCACGCCCGGCGACATTGCCGCTGTCCGAGCCGAAATGCCATACACAACGAGCGCGATCACGACAAGGAGGAGTGCATCGAATCCGGTCAATAGTTGCCGATCGAAGGTCCGCCACACTCCGGAAACTGCATAGGCAACGACCGCCACGACGAGCATAATCGCGAAAAGTGGTGTGAAGATCGCTGTGAGAACGGGCGCTAGGTTCTCGATGATGCTCTTCTTCGCTTCCACCAGCCAGGCGGCAACCACAACCCCACCTGCTGCACCGACGGGAAGGATATTTGTGGAGACAATACCTGTGACCTCGGGGGCAATCGGAGTCAGTATGAGCGTGGTGAGCCCGAGGAGAACTGCGCCACCCAATGCGATGAGCGTGTAGTAGATCGCCCATTCGCCGCTAAAACGCAGGAAGTCCATCCGGCGTGCGGATGACCGAAATTCGCCGCCGAGATAGGCGCCGCCCACGATGAACCACAAGGCGAACGGAAGATGCAACACGACGAGGTTCGACGTTGCCCCGCCGAAGACGAACGGATACACGTTGACGGTTACCGCAAGCAGAGCCACCACGGACGCGTACGCCATGACGCGGGGCAAGGGCATCCGTCTCAAGAGCGCGAAGTAGGCAGCGAGCACGGGCAGGACGAAAAGGCTGACGTCCCTGGCGAACCATGAAAACTCCCCCTTCGTCGAACTCGCGATGAGGGTCGCGGCCAGTACAAGTCCGCCGGCAAGCACGGCGAATCCGAGCATGACGAGAAGACTGGGCTCGCGCATGCCGGTCGAGATCGGCAACGCGAGGTGCTTCCACAACCTGTCACTGTGCTCTCGCGCGAATTCTGCGGTCAGAGTGTCCACCTGGCCGAGGCGCCGCACGGCGATGAGGAATGCCTCATCACCCGTGAGTCCACTCGATTGGAGATCGATGACCTGCTCACGAAGATGGCCCTCGAGTTCGTCAGCATCACTTTCTGTGACTGCCCGCCCACGAAGGACCGCGGTACGCCAGTCATCGATTCTGTTCTCAAGAGAATCCATTGTCATGCCCCTTGCGCGGGAAGAGAGAGGTTCCAGAGTCCACCCAGGGTGCGATGGGCAGTCAGCCACTGCCGACGCTGGACGGCCAACTGGCGGATGCCGGATTCGGTGACCCGATAATTGCGGCGACGCCGTCCCTCCGGCGAACTCCCCCATTCTGCACTGACGTAGCCGAGGCGTTCCAACCGGTGAAGGAGAGGGTAAAGCATGCCATCAGTCCACTCGATGTCCCCATCGGAAAGCTCTCTCACACGCTTCAGGATCGCGTACCCGTAGCTTTCACCGTCAGCAAGAATTGCCAGAACAAGCGGCGTTGCCATCGCGGCGACGAGGTCTTTGTCAATGTCCATGAATAGCTCCTGAAGGACATCGTATACCTTACGGTGCTAGGTATCTAGATCTTCTAGGTATGACACCCTCAGAACCCGACCTGCAGTACGAAGATCCCCGGAAACACCGCGAACAGGATCGTCACGGGCAGGATGAGGAAAACCAGTGGAACCATCATCGCGACCTCCTTCTTTCCCGCGAGCTCGAGCAGGTCGCGCTTCGACTGTTCCCGCGCATCCTGCGCCTGCGCACGGAGAATATCGGTGAGTGGAGTTCCGCGTTCAAGCGCGCCGACGATCTGGTCGATGCAGCGGGTCAATGCCGGCATCCGGATGTCGTCCGCCAGCCGCTGAAGGCTCTCGCCAAGAGAAGATCCGCTGTTCGCCGCTGTCACCACTCCGGAGAGTTCTCCAGCCAACTCCCCACGGCTCGTCGACGACACCCTACGGAAGGAATCCAGCACACCCTCCCCCGCCGAAAGGCTCAACGTGAGGAATTCGAGAACGACAGGTAATTCTGCGGCCATTCGCGACATCCGGGCTCTCGACGCCCACTGAAGGATGTGGTCCCGAACAATAAATCCGCCGATTCCAAAGCCCGCAACGAGTAGCAACTGCACACCGAGAGGCGCTGCCCCGGATTGCGCGGAGGCGATCGATACGACAACCCCGAGCGCCGTGCCAGCAATCGCCCACACCAGTTGGCGCGAACGGAAACCATCGACCGTGAGGAGTGAACCCGATTGGCGGAGCCGACGCTCAATCACCGCGCTTCCGCCGAGTATCCGAACAGCGATCCCCCGAAGTCGACCAAGCATTGGGCCCAAAAGTGAACCGAACACCGGAAGCGGACTTGACTCCCGCCGTTCCAGGAAAGAGCGAGCCCCCTCGGACACATCAACAAGATAGGGGGCAATGCGGTGTGCGAGAGTTGGACGGGACATGCGCGGGATAAGTCCAGCAAGTGTCCACAACCCAACACCGAGGCCAAGGCCGCTCACGATTGACCACGCCGCCACCGTCACCGGAACCACCTCCGCTCGTCTGGAAGGCGTGCGAGGGCGACCATGGCACGATACGCGACCAGCGTAGCGACGAGTCCGGCGATAATCACCACGACGCCGGTGGGTGAATTGTATGCGGCGGCGGCTTCGGGCCTCGTCGACAGAAGCGCCAGAATAATCCACGGCGCCACCGAGCCGAGCCGGGCGGCGTTCATCACCCAGGACTGGCGCGCCTCGACCTCACCACGGATTGCGGACTCAAGACGAAGGTGCGCGGCAAGCGCGCGTAATACAGAAGGTAACTCGCTCCCACCGACCTCCCTGGACATGCGAAGAGTTTCCAGGATGCGATCTGCAATGGGATCGGCAAGCTCGTCCTTGAGCCGATCAAGGCAGCGAGAGAAATTGCCTGATGCGGCATAGTCGGCCTCGAAGGTTGCGAACGCCGCCCTGGTGACCATCGGGCCGGTGTGCGCAAGTGCCGCGACACCGTCCGGCAACGCGATCCCCGACCGCGCCGCCGAAACAATGTGGTCCACAACATCCGGCCAGATAACGCGGTATACCTT
>JBDTCD010000140.1:0-11773 GCA_039923755.1 Terrimesophilobacter sp.
TCTGACACTGGCGAGTCCGAGGATGCCGTGAAGAAGCTCGAGTTGAGCGTTCAAGTCTCCACAAAGTTGAACCGGTCCCATGCGGTTATCGGCAACGAGGCGTTGATCCTGCCGACGATGGGTCGCAGCGAAATCGACCTTCAGGCTGGTGGCGAACAGTTCGTCAGTGTTGAGGACACTGTGGCTGCCGTGCAGCCTTCGTATCCGAAGCTCACCCCGGTTGCTCCGGGTTTGCTCTCCGAAGTCTCGATCATCACCCGGCTGGCTCGTTCGGTACTGGGTGACAAGTACGGCATCGACTGGGCAGGTTTCGAGGCGAACTACGACGTCATCCGCGAGCACATCTCTCACGTGGTGCCTGGCTTTGAGAATTTCAACCGCAAGGTGCGCCAGAAGGACGGATTCATCTTGCCGCACGGGCCGCGCGATTCGCGAACATTCCCGACGCCGACGGGCAAGGCGATGATCACCGTCAACGAGCTGGAGGCGTTGCAGGTTCCGGCTGGGCGACTGCTCTTGCAGACCATGCGCTCTCACGACCAGTTCAATACCACCATGTACAGCCTGAATGACCGATATCGCGGAGTGAAGAAGGGTCGCCACGTCGTTTTCGTCAACGCCGAGGACCTCGCTGAACTGGGTTTCGCTGACGGTGACTTCGTCGACATTCACAGCGAGTTCAGCGACGGTGTTGACCGGGTCGCCAGGCATTTTCGGGTGATCTCCTACCCCACCGCAAAGGGCTGCGTGGCCGCATATTTCCCGGAGGCCAACGTGCTCGTTCCCCTGGATTCCACCGCGGAGGGCAGCAACACGCCGGCGTCCAAGTCAGTCGTGGTCCGTCTGGAGCACGCAAAAGTAGCCTCGCCGGACGCTTGATAAATTATTTGACGTCCAACAGAATTAGCCCATAACATTCCGTACATCTTGACCCGGCGGCCATCAGCTATGTCTGGGCGGGCGCAGGCGATTGGTGTGTGTCATTCCAAATTCAGCCGAATCAAACAAAATGGCCATGCCGTCGGACCTCGCGATATCGCGTGCCGCAGTTCGCCGCCCGCTCGAAGACGTCGCGGCAAGCATGGGTATCGGTGTGCACCTGCTCGAACCGTACGGGCGGGTGGCGGCGAAGATATCCCTCGACGCGATCGACGCACTGCGTGATCGCCCCAAGGCGAAATACGTCGTTGTCAGTGCGATCACTCCGACGCCACTCGGGTCGGGTAAGACCACGACCTCAGTGGGCCTGGGCCAGGGCTTCGGGCACATCGGCAAACTCGGGGTGGTTGCCATCCGGCAACCCTCGATGGGGCCAACGTTCGGCATCAAGGGCGGAGCAGCCGGAGGCGGTTACGCACAGGTCGTGCCGATGGAAGCGCTCAATCTTCACCTGACCGGCGATATGCATGCCGTTACCGCGGCCCACAATCTGTTGTCAGCGATGATCGGCAACCACATCCACAAGGGAAACCAGCTCGATCTGAACACGCATGACATCGCCTGGCGACGTGTACTTGATGTCAACGACCGCGAACTCCGCAACATCGTTTCCGGACTCGGAGGTGCGGATGATGGAAACCCGCGCCAGACCGGTTTCGACATTACGGCCGCCAGTGAAGTGATGGCCTTACTGTCGCTGTGCTCTGGGCTCAAGGATCTCCGCGCGCGTCTCGGGCGGATCGTCGTGGGCTACAACCGCTCAGGCGATCCCGTGACGGCCGAACAGCTCAAGGCTGCTGGTGCCATGACCGTGATCCTGAAAGATGCAATCAAGCCGAACCTGATGCAGACTGTCGAGGGAACTCCGGTGCTCGTGCACTGCGGCCCGTTCGGCAACATTGCGACCGGAAACTCCTCAGTGGTTGCCGATCAGATCGGAATCCATTCCGGTGACTACCTCATCACCGAGGCGGGATTCGGTGCCGATATCGGCGCTGAGAAATTCTTCAACATCAAGTGCCGTAACTCTGGCCTGACACCGGATGCGGCCGTCATTGTCGCGACAGTGCGGGACTTAAAGACCCACTCGGGAAAGTATCGGGTTGTCGCTGGCCGCCCACTGCCACCGGAGATGCTCGCGGAAAGTCCCGACGATGTGCTCGAAGGGGCAGCGAATTTGCGGCAGCAGATCGCCAACATCAAGCGTCACGGAGTTGTGCCGGTGATCGCCGTGAACGCGTTCCCCTCCGATTACGAGAGCGAGCACCGGGCGATCATGGCAGTTGCCGCGGAGGAGGGCGTGCGGGTGGCGATCAGCTACCACTTCACCGAAGGTGGAAAGGGCGCTGCAGAGTTAGCCGAGGCAGTTGCTGAGGCCTGTAACGAAACAACGGATTTCCACTACCTGTACCCGAACGAGATGTCTCTGGCCGACAAGATCGACACGATCGCGCGGGAGATGTACGGCGCTGATGGCCTGGACATCTCGCCGTTGGCGCTCAAGCAGCTCGATCGGTACGAAAAAGCAGGCTTCGGTAACCTGCCCGTGTGTATTGCCAAGACCCATCTCTCGCTGTCGGCCAACCCTGCCATCAAGGGGGCGCCCACCGGATGGCGGCTTCCTGTGCGCGAAGTTCGTGCATCGATCGGTGCGGGGTTCATCTATCCGATCTGCGGCGACATGCGCACTATGCCGGGTCTTTCGTCGGCACCCGCAGCCGAAATCATCGACATCGACGACTCGGGTGAGATCGTCGGGCTGTCGTAATGGCATTCGACCCGGCTGATGGTGACTATCTCAATCTCCCTCTGCGAGCATTGATCGACGACGTTGCGGGCAAAGGTTCCGTACCGGCCGCTGGCTCTGTCATCGCGATTCTGGGTTCACTCGCTGCCGGTCTTGCCGCGAAGGTCGCCCACCGCTCGACTACCCAGCTTCCCGATGCCGAAAAGATCGCCGAGCGGGCGGATGAGTTGCGTATGAACTTCGAACCGCTCATCACCGCTGACGCCATTGGATACGCGGCGGCCCTGGCAGCGCGGGGTGATGACCGAGCGGCCGTGATGCACTCGTTGTCCTCGGAGATCGCGCTCATGGCCGAGGCGGCGGCAGAGGTCGCCGAGCTCGCATCAGTTCTGCTCCTCGACGGCAATCCGAACCTTCGTTTCGATTCGGCTGCAGCAGTGCGGATCTCGGTGGCCGTTGCGGAGATCGGCGCCGAGCTGATTGGGGCAAACGTGGGGGAATCCGAACTCTCTGGTCGCGCGCGTGCTGCGGCCAGCCGGGCGCGCGCGGCCGGCACTGGAGAGAGCGCATAGTGGCGCCGTGAACTCTCAAAATCTGGTCGCTGCGCAGGGACGTATCCGGCAGTATTAAGTGGTGACGTCAGACCAGTTCACTTCACCTGCCAAGCCACCCCGTCGACGCGTTAGCTGGTTGCCCGGCGTTGTCATTGCAGCAGCAGCAGCACTTCTCGCGTGGGGCGTCCACGTGCTGTTTCCTGTGATTCCACTCCTTACAGCGTCCGTTGCGCTGGGGATCATCGTGGCCCAGGTTCCGCCTGTACGGCGTGAGATTATGGGATCGCTTGCACCAGGGTTGTCGGTGGCATCCAAAAAGTTCATGCGCATGGGCATTGTGTTGCTCGGGCTCAAGCTGAGCCTCGTCGACATCGCGCACCTCGGTTGGCTCACAATTCTCCTTGTCGTGGTGATTGTGCTGTTGACCTTCGCTGCAACCTACTGGTTCGGGAAGCTTGCACGACTCCCCAAGCACGAGCCCATTCTGATCGCAACAGGATTTTCGATTTGCGGCGCCTCCGCGATTGGTGCGATGAGCAGTGTTGTGAAAGCGAAGGACTCGGAAGCCTCAACACCCATCGCTCTCGTGACCCTCTGCGGAACTCTTGCGATTGGGGTGCTGCCCCTGTTCTGGCATCCGCTCGGGATGAGTGCGGACCAGTTTGGCCACTGGGTGGGCGCGAGTGTGCACGACGTGGGGCAGGTAGTCGCTACCGCCCAAATCGCGGGCACGAGCGCCCTGGCCATCGCCGTCGTCATCAAGCTCACCCGCGTGCTCATGCTCGCCCCCATGGTTTCCATCGCTGCGCTCGTGGTGCGCCGCGGCGAGAATCGTGCGGAGGCGTCCACCGAGACGCGTGCTGATGTCGATGCCACGTCGGCAGCGACAGCGACAGCCGACGCTAACCCCACGACGACGATCACCAAACCTGCGAAACGGCCACCGCTGGTTCCCCTGTTCGTCGCCGGATTCCTGCTCGCTGTGGCTATCCGCTCGTTCATTCCGATGCCGGAAGCCGTGCTGTCTATTGCCGACACCGTACAAACGGCGCTCCTGGCAATGGCACTGTTTGGACTCGGCACGGGAGTACGTGTGCGCGAACTCGTGAGCACCGGATGGCGGTCGCTGCTGGTCGGACTTGCATCGTGGGTGTTTATTGCTGTGCTTGCCTACGGTGCTGTCCTGGTCAGCTGAAGCCGCCGCGAAGTTTCCTCCCCGCGCCGCGCGCGGGTGTTCTGCAGTAGCGCGGGTGTTGCGACACCCGCGCACGCACAATTTACCCGCGCTACGGGCCATCTAGTCCGTTTCAGCGCCTCAGCCCCGCTAGCTGGATGCCGTGATCACCCGATGAACAAGTGGTACTCCCGGACGGTAGGCAAAATGCACGTAGCTCGGTGAGTCGAGGATCACCAGGTCCGCCTGCTGCCCGACAGCCAGGCCGCCAATGTCGGTGCGGCGGAGGGCCGCCGCCCCCCCAGCGGTCGCGGCCCAGAGCGCTTCGGCCGGGCTGAAGTGCATGTCGCGCACGGCGATGGCGATGCAAAACGGCATCGATGAGGTGAAACTCGAGCCCGGATTGCAGTCGCAGGCGATTGCCACGGTGGCGCCTGCGTCGAGCAATCGACGCGCATCCGGATAGGGCTGGCGAGTGGAAAACTCGACGCCAGGCAGCAGGGTTGCCACAGTGTCGGATGCAGAAAGCGCATCGACATCCGCCTCAGTGAGGAACGTGCAATGGTCAACACTCGCCGCACCCAGCTCGACAGCAAGCTGCACTGCACCCGACGGTGCGAGCTGCGCACCGTGCATGCGCGCACCGAGGCCGCGCTCCATTCCCGCCGTGAGAATCGCGCGCGCATGGTCCACAGTGAAAGCCCCGTTGTCGCAGAACACGTCGATCCACTTCGCGTGCGGGGCGCACGCGTCGAGCATGTCACCGGTGACGAGAGCGACGTACGCGGCTGGATCGTCCTTAAACTCCGCCGGAACCACGTGAGCACCGAGGTACGTTACCTCGCTCGTGAAGGTCTTCGCTATCGCGAGAGAGCGCGCCTCGTCCACCGTCGTGAGACCATAACCACTCTTAATCTCCACGGTCGTCGTGCCTTGGGCCCGCATCTCGGCGACGAGCCTGGCCGTGTTCGCGGCGAGTTGCGCATCCGTCGCAGCGCGAGTTGCCGCGACCGTCGTGCGTATGCCGCCTGCCGCATACGGCTGCCCGGTCATCCGGTGCTCGAACTCTGTGGAGCGATCTCCGGCGAAGACGAGGTGGCTATGGCTGTCCACAAAGCCGGGAATGACGCAGCGACCCTGAGCGTCGATGCGGTCGTCCGCATGCGGGGCTGAACCAGCATCACCGACCCAGGCAACCAGGCCATTGTCGATCACAAGCGCAGCGTTTTCGCGCTCCGATCGGTCACTCTCGTGTGTGACAAGGAGGCCAATGTTGTCGATGAGAAGGCTCATGACACGTCAGTCTCCCGCATCGGTATGCGAACGTGCATCCGTTCAGCAACGTCGATGGCATCCTCGTAGCCTGCATCAGCGTGCCGGATGACGCCCATGCCAGGGTCATTGCTGAGCACCCTGGCGAGTTTCTGCGCCGCCAGCTCGGTACCATCGGCCACCGTGACCTGCCCAGCGTGGATGGAGCGCCCGATACCCACTCCGCCGCCGTGGTGGATCGACACCCACGTAGCACCGGAGGAAGTATTGACGAGGGCGTTCAGAAGCGGCCAGTCCGCAATCGCATCCGACCCATCCTTCATCGCCTCCGTCTCGCGGTAGGGAGAGGCCACAGAGCCTGAGTCGAGGTGGTCGCGCCCGATCACGATGGGTGCCGAAATCTCACCGGAGGCAACCATCTCATTGAATTTGAGACCTGCCTTGTCGCGCTCCCCGTAACCAAGCCAGCAAATGCGCGCTGGTAGGCCTTGGAAGTGCACGCGCTCCCCCGCCATTTTTATCCACTTCGCGAGCGACTTGTTTTCGGGGAAAAGTTCGAGAATCGCACGGTCCGTCGCCGCGATGTCGGCCGGATCCCCACTGAGCGCAGCCCAGCGGAACGGACCCTTGCCCTGCTCAAACAGCGGCCGAATGTAGGCGGGTACAAAACCCGGGAAGGCGAAAGCGTTCTCGAACCCGGCCGTCTTCGCTTCTGTGCGGATGTTGTTGCCGTAGTCGAACACCTCAGAGCCGGAAATCTGAAAACCGACCATCGCCTCAACCTGCTTGCGCATCGAGTGTCGCGCGCTGTCGGCGAACCCCGCCGGGTCAGCATCGCGCGCTCTGTGCCACTCATCGAAGGTGAACTCGAGCGGCAGGTAGGCAAGCGGGTCGTGGGCGCTCGTCTGGTCGGTGACGATGTCGATCTTCGCACCAGCTTCGAGCATGCGCGGGAACACGTCGGCGGCGTTGCCGCGAAGGCCGATGCTGAGCGCCTCTTTGTTGTCGCGAGCAGCGTACGCGAGTTCGAGTGCGTGCTCGATGGACGTCGCCTCAACGTCGAGGTAGCGGTGTTCGATGCGCCGGTCGATGCGGCTTTGGTCGACATCTACACATATCGCGACACCATCGTTCATGGTGACGGCGAGAGGCTGGGCACCACCCATTCCTCCGAGGCCGCCGGTAAGGGTGATCGTGCCGGCAAGAGTCCCCCCGAACTTCTGGTCAGCGATGGCCGCAAACGTCTCATACGTGCCCTGAAGGATGCCCTGCGTTCCGATATAGATCCACGAACCAGCGGTCATCTGCCCGTACATCGTGAGGCCGAGTTGCTCAAGGCGACGGAACTCATCCCAGTTCGCCCAATCCCCCACGAGGTTCGAGTTGGCGATGAGCACGCGCGGCGCCCACTCGTTCGTGCGCATGACACCCACCGGTTTGCCGGACTGCACGAGCATCGTCTCGTCGTTCTTGAGTGTCTTCAGCGTGCGCACCATGGCGTCGAACGCTTCCCAGTTGCGGGCGGCTTTGCCGGTTCCGCCATACACGACCAGGTCGTCCGGATGCTCGGCAACCTCAGGGTCGAGGTTGTTTTGCAGCATCCGCAGCACGGCTTCCTGTTGCCAGCCGAGCGTGTGCAGTTCGGTTCCGCGATACGCCCTGACGGGGCGGGCTCCAGCGCTCATACGAGTTTTCCTCCTGCTGTCGAGACTGCGGATGCCGCGGCCGCCAGAAGCGAGCCGTCGAGCACCATATCGTGGGCGGCCGCGATTTCCGGGGCCAGGTAGCGATCGGTGGCTGGCCCATCGACGCGGGTTCGGAGCTGGGCTCTCACGGCGGAACCGACGGGGCCGGGTTGCACAGGAGCCCGCAGATCCATGGCGCGTGCGGAAGTGAGCAATTCGATCGCAACCACGCGGCCAAGGCCATCTATCGAACGACGGAGTTTGCGTGCGGCACTCCAGCCCATCGATACGTGGTCTTCCTGCATCGCAGACGACGGTATCGAGTCGACACTCGCCGGCACAGCAAGGCGCTTGAGCTCGCTCACAATCGCGGCCTGAGTGTATTGGGCGATCATGTGCCCTGAATCAACTCCCGGGTCGTCAGCGAGGAACGCGTTCAAGCCATGGTTTCGGGCGACATCCAGGAACCTGTCTGTACGCCGCTCGCTCATACTCGCAAGATCAGCAACGGCGATCGCGAGAAAGTCGAGCACGTAGCCAAGCGGTGCTCCGTGGAAGTTGCCGTTGGACTCGAGCCGGTCGTCGAGTGTTACCACCGGGTTGTCGATCGCGCTGGCAAGCTCACGCTCGGCGACCCGAGTTGCGTGATCGATGGTGTCCCGCACAGCCCCGTGTACCTGCGGTGCGCACCGCAGCGAATAAGCATCCTGAACCCGCGTGAAACCCTCAGGACGGCTGATCATGGTCGAGTCTTTGAGCGCCGCACGCATATTCGCGGCAGAATCCTGTTGCCCCAGCTGGGGACGCAAAGCATGCAGATCGGCGGCGAACACCGCATCGGTGCCCTGCAACCCTTCCACGCTCAGCGCTGCAGCCAGATCCGCGGTGGTGACGAGTTGGCGCAGGTCGTGGATGGCCATGATGAGCATCCCGAGCATCCCATCGGTGCCGTTGATGAGGGCGAGCCCCTCCTTCTCGTGCAACTCGATAGGTTCGATGCCGGCGGCGGCGAGCGCCTCGGACGCTGGCATAAGTTCGCCATTCACATCCCGCACCATCCCCTCGCCCAGCAAGGCAAGTGCGCAGTGCGCGAGAGGGGCGAGGTCGCCGGAGCAGCCGAGGCTGCCGTATTCGCCGACGATCGGAGTGATTCCTGCATTGAGGAGCTTCACGTAGGTTTCGGCGACGAGCGGGCGAACCCCGGTGCGGCCGGTGGCGAGGGTGGACAGTCGTAAGAACATGGTCGCCCGAACGACTTCCCGCTCGACCTCTGGACCGCTGCTGGCCGCGTGGCTTCTCACGAGCGAACGCTGCAGTTGCGCACGCCGTTCGAACGGGATGTGTTTGCTCGCAAGCGCCCCGAAGCCCGTCGATACGCCGTAGTGCGGCTGCGGATCGGAAGCGAGCGCATCGATCACGGAGCGGCTGTGTTCCATCGCCGACACTGCATCCGCGGCCAGGGCGACCTGTGCACCGTCACGAGCGACAGCGACGACGTCGGCGCGGGAGGGAGCGCCGATTCCCAGTTGGACGAGAGCCATAGCCATCATTAGAGTCTCAAATCGGTCGCTGAGGGCAGCTTTGCGCGATAATCTGTCTCAGATACCAGACACTTTCCACATTCAGGAGTTCAGGTGACCGCTGTTCCTGCTGCGCGCAGCACACTGCGCATCATCCGGTACCTCGCCGGTCACAGCGGACCGGTGCGTGCCGCGACGATGAGCCGCGACCTTGCGCTACCGCGATCGAGCATCTACCACCTGCTGCGCGTGCTGCTGGATGAAGGTTTCATCGTGCACTCCCCCGAACACCAGGGCTACGCTCTTGCTCCACTCCTTGGCGAGATCGGCTCCTCCGTGCTGGCATCACATGCGCTGGCGCGGCTGGCAGTTCCTGTGCTCGAACGGCTTGTTGCCGAAACCCGGCTGCCGGTCGTCGCCCACCTGGGTGTGCTTCAACACGCGGATGTCGTCTACGCCTCGAAGGTCGCCGCCGCCCGCGCACCCGCGGTCGTCACGAGCATCGGGGTGCGCCTTCCCGCCCACCTCACCGCAACCGGACGCGCAATGCTCGCGGCACTACCGCGCGCTCAGTTCGAGGCGATCTATTCGGGACGGCATGACGATGTGAGCGGGCCAGTGACCGGAGCGGGACGGCACGATGGCGCGCTTCCATTGCGAACGAGTCATGGGCCAGGCTCCGTCTCCGCGCTGGAGCAGTTGCTCGCCGAAACTCGCGATCGCGGATGGGCGAGGGAGGACGGTGACATTGACCTTGCCTACGCGTCGGTCGCGGCCGCAGTGCTCGACCACAATGATTACCCGGCCGCCGCCGTCGGACTCACGTTCCGCCGCACGCTGGTCGACGACGCGCAATGGGTACGATTCGGGCGAGCGGTCGACGCAGCAGCAAGGGCTCTCAGCCGTCGCATCCGGGGTCGCGGCTAGTCGCCGGCGATGCGCGGGTTCGCCAACCATGCTGCCGTTCAACCATCCGCATTGTTGGCGAAAGCCCGCATTGTGAAGGACAGGGTTTCGCTAAGTTGGGAGTGACCCGATGAAGGAGTTCGCATGGCCGGCTCGACTGACACCACCGACCCGATCGCCACCGCCGACGCGATCGCCACCGCCGACGCGATCGTCATCGGCGACGCGATCGTCATCGGCGCGGGCCTCGCCGGGCTCGTCGCCGCAGCAGAACTTGCGGATGCCGGCAAACACGTGACCATTCTCGACCAGGAGCCGGAAGCGAGCTTCGGCGGTCAGGCCTGGTGGTCATTCGGCGGATTGTTCCTCATCGACTCACCGGAGCAGCGCCGGATGGGAATCAAGGATTCCTTCGACCTCGCCCGGCAGGACTGGGCAGGCACCGCCGGGTTCGATCGGGACGAAGACCTCTGGCCCCGGCAATGGGCAGAGGCATACCTCCACTTTGCTGCCCACGAAAAGCGTGACTGGCTGCGCGGGATGGGCGTGAAGTTCTTCCCTGTCGTGGGTTGGGCCGAACGCGGCGGTTACACCGCCACAGGTCACGGGAATTCTGTCCCACGTTTCCATATCGTGTGGGGCACTGGGCCGGGCATCCTCGAACCGTTCATCAGGCGCGTCCGTGCCGGGGTCGACGCGGGGCTGGTGACCCTCAAATTCCGCCATCGTGTTGATGAGCTCATCGTTGACGGAGGAAGGGTCGTCGGGGCCCGAGGCACCATCCTGGCGCCGGATGATGCTGCGCGCGGTGAGGCAAGCAACCGTGAAAAGGCGGGCGAGTTCGAATCTCGTGCATCGGCGGTCATCGTCTCCAGCGGCGGCATCGGGGGGAATCACGATCTCGTGCGCGAGCAGTGGCCACGGCGTTTCGGTGAGCCGCCGAAAGAGATGCTCTCCGGGGTCCCCGCCCACGTCGACGGCCGCATGCTCGGTATCAGCGAGATGGCGGGAGCGCACCTCATCAACGGCGACCGAATGTGGCATTACGTGGAGGGAATCAAAAACTTCGCGCCGGTGTGGCCGATGCACGGCATCCGGATTCTGCCGGGTCCCTCGAGCGTGTGGCTGGATGCCACGGGAACACGACTACCTGTCCCGCTGTTCCCCGGATTCGACTCGCTCGGCACGCTCGAACACATTCTGACGACAGGCTACGACTACAGCTGGTTCATTCTTACCCAGAAAATTATCGAGAAGGAGTTCGCGCTGAGCGGCAGCGAACAGAATCCCGACATCACCGGGAAGAGCATCCGCGAATTGCTCCGGCAGCGCCTCGGCAAAGGCGCGACAGAACCCGTGGAGGCATTCAAGGAGAAGGGCGAGGACTTCATCGTCGCGGACACCCTTGACGAGATTATCGCCGGAATGCAGCGGCTCGCCCCGGATGTCGAACTCGACGCCAGCCGCGTGCGCGAGGAGATTGAAGCCAGGGATCGCGAGCTCACCAACGCTTTCTCGAAGGACTCCCAGATCAACGCGATCCGGCAAGCCCGCCACTACCGAGGTGACAAACTCATCCGTGTGGCACGTCCCCACCGCATCCTCGACCCGAAGTCTGGGCCGCTCATTGCGGTCAAACTACACATTCTCACCCGCAAGAGCCTGGGCGGGATTGAAACCAACCTTGACGGCCAGGCGATCGGCACCGATGGGCAGCCGATTCGGGGGCTATACGCCGCTGGCGAAGCCAGTGGTTTCGGTGGCGGCGGCGTTCACGGCTATCGCAGCCTTGAAGGCACCTTCCTCGGCGGATGCCTGTTCAGCGGTCGGCAGGTTGGGCGCGCCGTGGCCCGACTTTAGCCGCTCCACGGCAACAAGTGTGGACGGGCGATAAACTCTGGCCTATGACGAACACCCCCGCAGGATGGTATCCGGACCCCGAAGATGCGGCGCAGTCGCGCTGGTGGGACGGCACG
>JBDTCD010000141.1:0-12284 GCA_039923755.1 Terrimesophilobacter sp.
GGCACAACGCGGCGCAGGTGGCGAACGTCATCAGTTACCGCCCTAAGGTGGCGGTGCGTGACATGGCTAAGGCGCTCGGGCACTCCCCCGGTCAGCAGGATGCCTACTCGAAACAGATCGAGCGGCACACACTGCCGAAAAAAAATGTGAACAGCACAGACCACGACATTCCCGAAGCGGTCATCGAACTTGCCCAGCAGGTGCTCACGTTTCCCCGGCATCTCGGCATCCACTCCGGCGGCATGGTGCTCACCGACCGTCCGGTGGGCGAAGTTGTGCCGATCGAACATGGCCGCATGGATGGCCGCACGGTCGTGCAGTGGGACAAGGACGATTGCGCCTGGATGGGCCTCGTGAAGTTTGATTTGCTCGGGCTGGGAATGCTCGCCGCAATCCAGTACTGCTTCGACCTTGTGCGCGAGAACCTCGGTGAATCGTGGGAGCTGTCGACGATCCCACGCGAAGAAGCCGGCGTGTACGACATGCTGTGCCGCGCCGACTCGATCGGGGTATTCCAGGTGGAGTCGCGCGCCCAGATGGGGTTGCTTCCCCGCCTGCAGCCGCGCAGATTCTACGACCTCGTCGTGGAGATCGCGATGATCCGCCCTGGGCCGATCCAGGGCGGCGCAGTCCACCCGTACGTGCGCCGCAGGATGGGCAAGGAGAAGGTCACCTACGCACATCCGAAGCTCGTCGAACCGCTCGAACGCACACTCGGCATCCCGGTATTCCAGGAGCAGCTCATGCAGGTGGCGATGGCAGTCGGAAACTGCACTGGGGAGGATGCCGACCTGCTGCGCCGTGCGATGGGCTCCAAACGCGGTGTTGAACGCATCGAGAAGCTGCGTGAGAAGCTCTACGCGGGGATGGCCGCGAACGGGCTCACACAGGAGGCCGCCGACGACATTTACGGCAAGATTCAGGCCTTCGCCAACTTTGGATTCGCCGAAAGCCACTCCCTGAGTTTCGCCCTGCTCGTCTATGCGAGTTCATGGCTCAAACTGCACTACCCCGCGGCGTTTCTCGCCTCGCTCCTGCGCGCCCAGCCGATGGGCTTCTACTCCCCCGCCTCGCTCGTGGCTGATGCCCGCAGGCACGGTGTTCAGGTGCGCAGGCCGGATCTGCTGGCCAGCGGTGCTCAAGCCGGATTAGAGCCGTTCGAATTAGAAGCGCGTGGGCAGGAAGCACCCGTGCCCTCTCAAGCCTGCCTCTCCTTCGAGCAGCCACCCGTGGGTACATTCAACCGTGCTGCGCCCTTCACCACCGACGACCACCGCAGGGACGCACGCGTGGCGGTGCGGCTGGGGCTCGCCGAGGTGAAGGGCATCGGCAGTGCTCTTGCCGAAAGAATCGTTGTCGAGCGTGCGGCACGCGGCCCCTACCGCGAACAGGCTGATCTCGTGCGGCGTGTCGGTCTCACCACGTCGCAACTGGAGGCGCTGGCTACTGCTGGCGCCTTCGATTGCTTCGGCCTCACGGCGCGTGAAGCACTATGGATATCCGGCTCGGCCGCCCAGAACCGCGCCGAGTTCCTCGACGGCACGCTCGTCACCGTGCAGCCGCCGCTGTTCCGTCTGCCTACGGAGGCGGAGACGCTCGTCGCCGACCTGTGGGCGACCGGAATTTCCACGACCGACCACCCGATCCGACACGTGCGGTCTCTTCTGGACGAGCGTGGGGTGCTTCCTGCTGCGCAACTGGCCACCGCGGAATCCGGTCGCCGTGTCGAAGTGGGCGGGATCGTCACCCACCGGCAGCGGCCCGCAACGGCGAGCGGGATCACCTTCATGAACCTTGAAGATGAGTCAGGGCTCGTCAACGTCATCTGCAGCATGGGGGTCTGGAAGCGTTACCGCAGGATCGCACGCGAGTCATCAGCGCTCATCGTGCGCGGTATCCTCGAGCGCTCGCCCGAGGGTGTCACGAACGTGCTCGCAGACCGCCTCGAACCGCTCTTCCTCGTCGCCTCGACCTCGTCGCGCGATTTCCGTTAGAGCTAAAGTACGGTGCGGAACGCATGGTTCGCCGCCGCCGCCAACAGGAATGCACACCCGATGATGCTGGTAGCAGCGCCGAGGTAAGCGATCGGCGACAGACCGGCAATGAAGACTGTTGCGATGGCGAATCCTGCGCACGGCAAGGTGAGCAGGAGCAGCGCACGGCTCCATCGGTCTGTACGCAGGTCGTTGGTGCTGAAGCGGGGACCGAGCAGAACGAGTCCGGCAATGCAGCCGAAGAATGCCACCAGGAGCATCGATGCGATCACGTCACTCGGCCGATGCCATTGGTTTGCCAGGGTGGACACGCCGACAGCGGCCGTGAAAACCGCGCCGAGTGTCCCCATGAGCGGGCGTCTCCGCGGACTCGCCACGAGGAACACGACAAGCGCCGCGGAGGCGGCAAGAGTCGTGTGCCCAGAGGGAAGCGAATTGTCGGCAAAACCGTGGACTCCAAGATCGGGGCGGGAGATGAGAAAGTTCTTCAAGACTTGAGTCAGAAGATTGGCCACCAGCGCCGTGGACAACGCCACAATCAGAACACTCCAATTGCGTCTGGTTACCGTCACGATGATCGCGAAGATCGCCGCACTGGCGATTCCCACGATAGGAAGAGCATCCAGAAGGAACAGCGTCGGCGGCGCCACCGTGCGTTGGCCCAGTTTCGCGCCGTTGAACGCGCTCTGGTCTATCGACTGGCCCCAGTGTGTCGTGACAAAGAACAGCGTCACGGCAACGAACGCGCCCGCGAGGACAACTGCGCTCACCACCAGGATGGCGGCACGCCGCAGTTTCGGTCTTCTCATGACTGATCCACTGTGTCACAGGAAACTGAACTACAGGAACGCAACCGGCGCTGGCGGTAGCGTAGAAGCATGTGCGGACGCTTCGCCCTCGACGATCACGTCAATACGTTGATCGCGGACTTCGTCGCCTCCGGCGGTGATTACGACGAGTGGGTTCCCGCGTATTCGATCGCACCGACCAACCGCGCACCCATCGTACGTGAACGGGTCAACGGCGATGGTGACGCCATCCGCAGTCTTGATCTCGCCAGTTGGGGGTTGCGTCCGGGTTGGACTAAAACGGGCGGTCCAGCCCCCATCAATGCGCGGATGGAAACGCTCGCGACGAACGGGATGTTCCGCACGGCATTTGCGGGCCAACGCTGCCTTGTACCGATGACGGGATACTTCGAGTGGACCACAGAGCACGGTGGTAAGCAGCCGCACTACATCCACGGCACAGGGATTCTCGCTGCAGCTGGCCTTTATGCTTCCCGCAAAGAGGGCGACGAATGGAAACTCTCCTTCACGATCGCCACTTGCGAAGCGAGCGACGCGAGTGGGCAGGTACACGATCGAATGCCGGTGTTTATGCAGCCGGACACCTGGGCAAACTGGCTGAACCCTGCGAAGTCGGGAACGCCGGGCGCCACCGACACGTCCGAACTTGAGACGATGATGGAAAAGAGTTCGCATGCGATTGCCGCGACCCTGCATACCTACCCAGTGGATAAGAGAGTGAACAACACACGCACAGTAGATCGACACGATCCGTCACTCATTGAACCGGTTGCAACATGATCCCCCCACTTGGACTTCTGCTCGATGTCGACGGCCCGATTTCCAGCCCCATCGAACGGCGGATCGCGATCCCCAGCATCATCACCGACCTTGTGACCCTTGCGGGCCTCGGGGTGCCGATCGCGTTTATCACCGGCCGAAGCGATACCTTCATGCGCGCCGAAGTTGTGGAGCCGCTGATCGAGGCAGGCCTCCCCGGCGATGCCCGGATGTTTGGGGTAAGCGAAAAGGGTGCAGTGTGGTTCACCATCACTCCCGACGGTATCGGTGCGATGGAGATTGACCGGGATCTCGCGCTTCCCGAGGACTACACGACGGAGTTCCGCGATATTGCACAGAGCCGCTTCGACGACACGATGTTCTTCGATGACACGAAATACGCGATGGTTTCCGTCGAGCAGCACCGTGACGTTGATCACGCAGAATTTCTTTTCGCACAGGAGCAGGTAAACCAAGTTGCCTTCGATCTTCTCGTCGAATACGGGCTCGGAGCGCGATACCGCGATCAGGAGTTTCCCGACGCCCAGGGGCTCGTGAACTATCGGGTGGATCCGACCATCATTTCCACGGACGTCGAATCGGTGCTGCTCGACAAGGATCGAGGGGCCGCGCGAGCGCTGGAGTACTTTCGTACCCTGGGGGAACTCCCCACCCTTTGGCGAACGCTCGGGGATTCGCGAAGCGACTATCTGATGGCTGATTACCTCCACAGCCAGGGATTCGACGTCGCACACGTCGACGTTCGGCCCACCGACGGCATCCTCGAACGCCCCTATCGGATCATCACCGAGGGCGACCTGATCCATGATGAGGCCGGCGCGGCGTTCCTCAGACACTGGGTCCATACACTGGGGTCCACGGTGTAAGGCATAACCTGATCCAGTGAACCAGCACGGCGCCCAGTCGAGGATCCTCGTCATCGAAGACGACCCTGACATGGGCGAGCTCCTCGTCCGCGGGTTAACCGGAGAGGGCCACCGCGTCGACCTCGTCACCAACGGGGTGGATGCGCTCATTGCCGTGCAGGCGGAACCGGCGCAGCTCGCCGTGATCGATGTGATGCTTCCCGGCATGAATGGATTCGAAATCTGCCGTCGGCTTCGAGCCACAGCCGGTGATATGGCTCTTCTCCTCCTCACTGCACGCAGCAGCATCGATGATCGAGTGTTCGGTCTCGATGCCGGCGCAAACGACTACCTGACGAAACCGTTTGCCTTCGCGGAACTGAATGCGCGGGTACGCGCGCTTTTGCGCCGTGATAGCCAAAGAGGAGCCAAGACGGTGTTTGCGGGGCGGCTCCGACTTGATTCCCTGGACCTCTCAGCGAAGATCGGTGAGCGCACCATCGCCCTCAGCCCCAAGGAGTTCGTGCTACTTCGGTTGTTGGCGATGAATCTCGGAGAGCTGGTCACCCGCACCAGGATTCTTGAGGAGGTTTGGGGCTCAGCCCACAACATCGACAAGAATATTGTCGACCAATACCTCAGCTATCTTCGCCGAAAACTTGCTCAGGGCGACTCCAGGCTGCGCATTGTGACCGTGCGCGGCGAAGGTTATCTGTTGGAGGCCGACTAGTGTTCCTGACCCGATTGTCCATCCGGTGGCGCATCACTATCGGGAGCCTTCTGATTGCCACCCTGTTCTTTGGCGCGGCGGCGATTGCCTTCAAGAACCAGATCGGTTCGATACTGTCCTCGACGACCGAAACCTTGCTTCAACACGATGCGGCACCATTCATTGCCCAGATTCGAAGTGGGGTGGATAAGATCGGGGAACCTGGTCACGCCCAATTGGTGGCAGTGATCGACCCTTCCGGTGTGGTGCAGCGCTCGACCCTCCCTGCTCAGCTGTCGTCGCGGCTGATGGAGCTCGCACGATTCGCTAACGAGCCCCGCGAGGTTTCGACGGGAGACGACAACTATCTGGCGCTGTCCGCATTCGTGTCGACTTCGCATGGCGAATGGACCATCGTCACCGCGCGGAATCTTGAAGCGTCGACGTTGCTGGAAGATCAGATCACTGTCACGCTCATCATCGGCGCCATCATCCTCATTGTCGGATTCGGCATTGCCTCCTGGCTTTTGACGGGAGCTGCGCTCCGACCGGTAGCGCGGATGAGGCAGCACGCGAGCGAACTCAGTCGGAACGATTCGGGTGCGGCCCTGCCGGTTGGTCCCGCCCACGATGAACTATCAGAACTGGCCACCACGTTGAATGAGTTCATCGGCGTGCAACGCGCAACAGCGGCACGGGAGCGGCAACTGGTGTCAGATGCCAGCCACGAATTACGGAGCCCGCTTGCTGTCCTGATGGCGCAACTGGAACTGGCTCACCTCAGCAGCGGCGACGCCCCTGCGCTTGAGGCCCAGATCAGTGCTGCAGAGAAATCGGCCAAACGGATATCGGACCTCGCGACCAGCCTCCTCGAACTCTCTGAGGCCGAGGCGGATACCGGCACAGCATCCAGTACCTGGTCAGAACTGACTGCCGAAGTCGGATCTGCCGCCGATCGCGCGCGGCTCGCTGGGCTTAGTTCTCATGTCACCGTCGAGTTCGAGGCGAACGGTGATCGCCACGATGCCCGTTACCCGCTCGACCGCTGGCGGCTGGGAAGGATCGTGGACAACTTCAGTGGGAATGCCATCGCGGCCATGCCGCACGGAGGCGAACTGCGGCTGTACGTGAACCAACGAGTTGACAGCCTCGAGTTACAAGTCTCCGACGACGGACCCGGAATACCCGGCGACTTCCTGCCGAAGGCGTTCGACCGTTTTGCCCGCCCCGACGAGTCCCGAACCCATTCCACGGGAGGGAGCGGTCTCGGACTGGCGATCGTTCACGCCATGGTGAGTGCCGCAGGCGGAACGGTGTCGCTCGTAAACCGCGAATCCGGGGGTGCACGTGCAGTGGTAGTCCTTCCAGAGGTGAATAACATTCCTGAGTGATTTCTCAGGCTTTGAGCCTGCTTTCCGGAGCAATCACCCACGTGGGAGCGTCACGATCAGTCTGTGGTGATTGCCGACAGTCAGCTTCTGGAGCCCGCCTCAGGCAACCGTCAGTCACGCGGTTCCCTCACCATGACCCAGATCTCTACCCTTTTCGGGACACTGGCGTTCGCCGTATCGTTCGCCGGATCATGGATCCCATCGTTGTGGGGCGATGAGGCCGCCAGCGTGATGTCCGCAGAGCGGCCGCTTTCCACCCTGTTCCCGATGCTGCAACATGTCGATGCAGTACATGGGACCTACTACCTTTTGCTGCACTTCTGGATCGACCTCTTCGGAGCCTCCCCGCTGTCGGTGAGGTTTCCCAGTGCGGTTATCACCGGAATTGCCTGCGGCGGAACGATAGTGCTCGCAAACATCCTTTTCTCCCGTCGGATCGCGGTAATCACCGGTATCGTCTGTGTCCTCCTTCCTCGGTTCACCTATATGGGTTCGGAAGCGCGCTCCTATGCCCTGTCGGCGGCTGTTGCGGTCTGGTTGACGGTCCTCTTTGTGATGTTGGTGGCAACGCGATCACGGAGAGCCTCACTGTGGGTTCTCTACGGAGTCGGGGTCGCGGTCGGCATCTACGTTTTCCTCTACCTTGCGTTGCTGTTGCTCGTTCATGGAGCGTATTTCCTGGTTGTTCGTCGCGAGGAGCGGCAGTGGAGGCGTTGGTTCAGGGCGACGGTGTTTGGTGTCGTCCTGGCCGGTCCGGTGATCGGTTTTGGCATCGCAGAACGCAATCAGATAGCTTTTCTCGCCCACCGGTCACCAGCGACGTTCTCTACCGTCCTCGTCGGTCAGTGGTTCGACACGGTCTGGCTCGCATCACTGTGTTGGGGGCTCATCGTGTTCGGCTGTGTTGCAACGGTGCTCGCACTACGGAAACGGTCCACGCTCACGGCCGGTCGCACCTTTCACGTCCAGAACACCAACCCACGCGGAATGGTGTTCATTCTCGTGTGGTGCATCCTCCCTACGACGCTGCTTCTGGCTGCCAACGCCGTCGTGCTTCCGTCCTACTCGAATCGTTACCTTTCGTTCTGCGCACCAGCAGTCGCGATTCTCCTTGCGATAGGAGTCGCGGCGCTTCCCCGATTCTGGATGCAGGTGGCAGCGCTCCTGGCCTTCGTCGCCCTCGCCATCCCCGGGTACATCGCAGAGCGAACTGAGTTCGGTAAGCCGGGTGGAAGCGACTGGGCCGTGGTGTCAGCGATTATTGCGCAGAAAGCGATGCCCGGTGACGCCATCGTCTTTGACAACGGCGTTAAGCCGTCCTGGCGGCCGCGACTGGCCATGCACCTTTATCCAGCCGACTACACGGCAGTCGACGACATCGCCCTGAAGACACCGTACGAGCGCACGGCTGATCTGTGGGACGAGGTCTACCCGATTCAGGACATCACGGATCGCCTCGTGGGCATATCGCGAGTGTGGTCGCTGGAGACCACCGTGTCCGATAGCACATCGGTTACCTCGGATCTCCACGTGTTGGAGCGAAATGGCTTCACTGTCGAGCAGGTTATCCCTGTCCACCGCACCATCATTTACGAACTCGTCAGGAGCAGGTCATGACCAGCACGCTCGTCATTATCCCCACGTACAACGAACGGGAGAACCTTGCAGCCATCGCCGCTCGAGTCCTTGCCCAGGACGACGTGGACCTCTTGGTGGTTGACGACAATTCTCCGGATGGTACCGGCCACATCGCCGACACGCTGGTGGCACGTGATTCTCGGGTTCACGTACTACATCGGGCAGGTAAGGAGGGTCTGGGGGCCGCCTATCGTGCAGGGTTTGCGTGGGGGCTCGATCGTGGGTACGACATTCTCGTTGAGCTTGACGGAGACGGATCTCACCAGCCAGAAGAGCTGGATCGGCTGCGTGAGCGCCTGGTGGATGCTGACGTCGTGATGGGTTCGCGATGGGTTCCCGGCGGCTCGGTGGTCAACTGGCCGTGGCGTCGAGAAGCGTTGTCGCGTGCGGGAAGCTGGTATGCCCGCCTTGCGCTCGGCCTCCCCTTCCGGGATGTGACGGGCGGATATCGGGCTTTCTCCGCCGACGCGCTGCGACGGGTGAAATTTGAGGAGGTAGTCAGTCAGGGTTACTGCTTTCAAGTTGACATGCTGCTTCGGTCCTGGCGGGCGGGACTGACCGTCGTCGAAGCGCCAATCACGTTCGTGGAACGGGAGCTTGGCTATTCGAAGATGAGCGGGCGGATCGTCATCGAGGCAATGCTTCGCGTGACCTGGTGGGGCGTGATAGGGCTGCCTCGGCGCATCACCCAGCTGGGCAGGGCACCGCAGGTGGACAACTCACCAAGAAGAACCGCACATGTTTCGTGATCGAGGGTTACCGCTCGTGAGGGAGCTGGCCAAGTTCGGTGTGGTAGGCGGCATTGGCTTCGTAGTGGATGTTTCCGTGTTCAACATCCTGCGCCTTGGCCTCTTCTCTCCTTCGGCGATGCACGGTGGACCAGTCATGGCGAAACTCATCTCAACCTCGCTCGCCATCGCGGTCAATTGGGCGGGAAACCGGCTCTGGACGTTCCGGGACCGCCGTGGAACGAACGTGGTTCGGGAGGGAGTCGAATTCGCCATCGCGAGTATCGCCGGTTTGCTGATCTCCGTTGCCTGCCTTTGGTTGTCCCACTACGTGCTCGGACTCACCACCGTCCTCGACGACAACATCTCGTCCAACGTCATCGGGTTGGCGATCGGCACTGCCGTGAGATTCGCTCTCTATCGCTGGTGGGTATTTGGCGACCGCGCAGCTATATCGGAACGCCCGTCAGTGTCGCCGCAGAAGGTCGATGCGAGCCTGTAGCTGTTGTGTTGTACCGACTCCCGCACCTGGGTAAGCCGCCTGCCGGGTCTAGAGCCGTGCGAGCAATCTTGACAAGACGCTACCGGTTATGCCCTCCTGGACCGACCGCGCGTCAGGAAACCCCACACCAGAAGGACGACAATGGCTCCGACGATAGCGATGAGCCAGGACTGGATCGACCAGAAATCGTCGTAGCCGATGTGGAAGATAAGCCCGGCGAGCCAGCCACCGATGAGTGCCCCGATCAATCCGAGGATGAGGGTTGCGATCCAGCCACCGCCCTGCTTGCCAGGGAGAATCAACTTCGCGATGGCGCCGGCAATGAGTCCGAGGATAATGAAGGAAAACCAGCCCATGAGGACCTCCGTGTTGATCGTGTACTGCCTCCGCGGATCGGCGGCCTGACTCAAGCTTGGCATGTCCCCCGATTGGGGGGCAAGTGCACATTGTATGACGGGTACGGTCAGAGAGTGAGTGTTGTGACCGAAGTGGGAGCGAGGCTGTCTTGAATGATGGATCAGGAACATCCGTGGTCGCGATACGTCGCGCTCGGAGACTCGTTCACTGAAGGGATCGGCGACCCCGAGCCTCGCAGTATGGGTGGCCATCGCGGCTGGGCGGACCGTGTCGCCGAAGTGCTCGCGTCAAAGACCGATAATTTTGCCTACGCAAACCTGGCCATTCGAGGCCGCCTGCTTCAACAGATCCTCGATGAGCAGATCGAACCTGCGCTTGCGCTGCGCCCCGACCTTGTGACGATCTCTGCCGGAGGCAATGACATTATTCGACCTGGCACCGACCCCGATGACATCGCGGATCGCCTCGAAGATGCCATACGACAACTGCGCTCCGCTGGGGCCACCGTCGTACTGTTCAATGGCCCCGATATCGGCATGACACCCGTTCTGCGCCGCTCACGAGGCAAGGTCGCCATCTACAACGAGAACCTGCGCGCCATTGCGCAACGGCACGATGCGATCATTGCCGACATGTGGGCGCTTCGAGCGCTTCGAGACCCGCGGATGTGGGCACCGGATCGGCTGCACTTCTCCCCCATCGGGCACCACACGATTGCGCTGATGGTGCTGGAGTCGTTGGGAGTCGACAACGATCTCGAGCCAAACCTACCCGAACCGATGCCAGCGACCACGTGGCGTCACGCACGGGTCGAGGACATCGGCTGGGCGCGCGAATACCTTGTTCCGTGGGTCGTGAGGCGAATCCGACACCAATCCTCGGGAGACGGAATCACCCCTAAGAGACCTGAGCCAACCGGCCTCGACGGTAAATAACGAAACGAAACCCTAACGGCCGAACTGTGTGGCAGCAGGGCAGTCGAATGGGTCGCCGCCCGCGGCAAGTCCTACCCGGTTGAGGTAGCGGATCACGATGCCGTAAGACTCAAAGATTGTCGTCTGCGTGTAGGCGATGTTGTGTGTCTCGCAGTATTCGCGCGCAATTTCCGCCGCCCTGGCCAGGTGTGGCCGCGGCATGTTCGGGAACAGGTGATGTTCGATCTGATAGTTGAGGCCACCCATGAAGGAGTCCATGAACCAGCCACCCTTGATGTTTCGCGAGGTGAGCACCTGACGCTGGAGGAAGTCGACTTTGCTGTCGTGCGGGAGAATCGGCATTCCCTTGTGATTCGGCGCGAAGGACGCCCCCATGTACAGGCCGAAGACACCCAGTTGCACTCCCAGGAAGGCGAACGCCATCCCGACCGGAAGGGCCAGGAAAATGATGGTGACATACGCTCCAACTCGCGACAGGATCATCGTGAGTTCTACCCAGCGCTTGTCGACCTTTGCGCGGCCAAAGACGGTGCGGAATCCGTGAATGTGCAGGTTGATTCCCTCGAGCAGCAAAGCGGGAAAGAACAGGTATCCCTGGTGCCGCGTCGCCCAGGCATACAACCCTTTCGCCTTCGCGGCGTCTTCCTCGGTGAAAGAGACGAAGTCGCGCTCAATATCAGGGTCTTTACCGAGAATATTGGGGTTGGCGTGGTGTCGACTGTGCTTCGTCATCCACCAGGAATAGCTGATACCGACGAACAGGTTCGCGAGTGTGCGGCCGGCGAGGTCATTCATGGGGCCGGAGGTGAATACCGTGCGGTGGGAGGCCTCGTGGGCAAGGAATGCGTACTGGGTCAGGATGATGCCGAGTGCGCCAGCCATGAGCAACTGGAACCAGCTCTCGCCGAGGAGAACGATTCCGGTGATCGTGCCGCCGAGCGCGAGGGTGATGATGCTGAACACCATCCAGTAGAACCCTGTCCTGCGGCGCAGGAGCCCACCATCACGTACCGTGCGCAGGAGCGCGGAATACGCTGTCGTGGGATGCTCTCCGTTGCCACCTGGACGAGTCTTCGTGAAGGTGATGATGGGAGCGGCGGACGATGTGGACACAGTACCTCACTTCGGGGTGACTTCCCGGTCGCAGTAGCGAGTGAGATGCCTCGACAATTAAGTCGACTCTACGGCACGCCCGCAGGGAATCCGCCCAGGCTGGCGAATTCTCAGCCGCCGCGAATTTCAACCAAACGGATGTGTGAGCCGCCACCACGGTCCTGGGTCGGAGAGAGCCCCTTCCAGCGCGAGAGGAATAGTGACGGTCGACGGGCCCGAGGTGAACGTCACCGAACCAACCCTCTGCCCCGGTCGGCCATTGCGAACCGGGCCTGAGGTGGAGCGGACGGTGACGGCGGTGCCCGCCCACACCAGCAATGACTCATCCTTTGTGGTCACCGCTTTTGCACTCTGTTCCCACGGGGTCGAATAGTTGTAGAAGGCCTGGCCTGCACGCACCAGAGGGAGTTCGCGAAAGCCGGACGATGCGCTGGACAGGAGCTTCTGAACCGCGGCATTGAGACTCGGGTGGTCCTTGCCGCC
>JBDTCD010000142.1:0-11114 GCA_039923755.1 Terrimesophilobacter sp.
ACGGCACCGTCACCCGGGTGGACGCAACATACGATCAGACCGTGCGGAGGGCTATTCACGCCGCGGCCGAACCTGGCTCCATGATGATCCAGGACACCGCCTGGCCCGGGTACCATAAGGTTCCAGAGCTGATCGTGGAAGGCTACTCGGCGCTTTACGCCGAAATCGACGCACAACTCGGAGCAGCGAATCCACCCGCCGTGGTTGTCACGCCGGTCGGCGTTGGATCCCTCATCCAGGCCTCGATCGCACACTACCGCACACGTCAGTCTGCTCATCCGAGTCTGCTCAGCGTCGAGCCTGACAACGCGGCATGCGTCCTCGCTTCGCTGCGTGCAGGCTCCCCGGTCACCGTGAACACGGGTGTGTCCAGCATGAACGGACTCAACTGCGGCACTCCGTCGCCCACCGCATGGCCGATGATGAACGCAGGAATCGATGCTGCGGTAGCCGTCACAGAGGCGCAGGCGGCACAAGCTGTCGCTGACCTGCACGCGCTCGACTTCGACGCGGGGCCATGTGGGGCCGCATCGCTTGCGGGAATCCGTGTCGCCCTCGAAGACGGCGCAATGCGCAATGCGATGAATATTGACCGCGACTCGATCATTGTCCTGCTCAGCACTGAAAGTTATGCTGCCAATCCTCTAAGCACGTATTAAGCGGGGCGAAACTCACGAGTGAACTCCGATCGCGAGTTCAGTTCGTAAACGCGTAGACGGCTGGCTGAACCACACCATCTCGGGTACGGGACGTGCCGGTGGTTTCTCCTATCGCAGCACGACGGTGCGTAGGCCCTGGATGATGACACGTCCTTCGCAATGCCAGCGCACAGCTTTTGTCAAGGCGACGGTTTCGGCGTCACGCCCAACGGCAACCAAATCCTGAGGCTCCAGGGTGTGGTCGGCATTGATCACCTCCTGGGCGATGATTGGTCCCTCGTCGAGGTCGCCGGTGACGTAGTGGGCGCTCGCCCCGACCAGCTTGACGCCGCGGTTGTATGCCTGCAGGTACGGATTGGCGCCCTTGAAGGAAGGAAGGAAGGAATGATGGATGTTAATCGCCCGACCCGCCAATTGATGGCACAGACTGTCACTAAGCACTTGCATATATCGGGCCAGGACGACCAGGTCCACCTGGTGATCATCGATTAGATGCAGCAGCTGAGCTTCGGCAGCCGACTTGGACTCCGGTGTCACCGGAATATGGAAGAACGGAATGCCATGCCATCGCACCATCGCCTCATGGTCCAGATGGTTGGAAACCACGGCCACGATCTCGATCGGCAGGTCACCAATCCCGGCTCGAAAGAGCAGGTCGTTGAGGCAATGGCCGAATTTTGAGACCATGACCAGAACACGCTTCTTCGCGCCGTGCGGTTCCATACTCCACCGCATTGCGAACTGCTCGGCCACGGGCCGAAACCCGTCACTCAGTTCCTCGGTCGTGTGTTCCCGGCTGGGCATGATCGTGTGCACCCGCATGAAGAAATGTCCGGCCTGACGATCACCGAACTGATTGTTGTCGATGATGTCGCAGCCGTGGTCGTACAGAAAGCCAGAAACGGCTCGGACGATACCAGGTCGTTCCGGGCAATCCAGCGTTAGAACGTGCTCAACCGTCGTTTCGGGTGACTCCACCGGCAACCGAGAATAGGCAATGGCCATGACTCAGCACTCGATCACGTTGACAGCGAGACCTCCGCGCGAGGTCTCCTTGTACTTGGCCTTCATGTCGGCGCCGGTCTCCCGCAGTGTCTTGATGACGTTGTCGAGCGACACCGTGTGTGTGCCGTCTCCATGCAGTGCGAGCCGGGACGCGTTGATCGCCTTCACACTTGCGATCGCATTGCGTTCGATGCAGGGGATTTGTACTAGCCCGCCCACAGGGTCGCAGGTCAACCCGAGGTTGTGCTCGAGGCCGATCTCGGCGGCGTTCTCGACCTGAGCCGGCGTCCCTCCGAGCACCTCGCACAAGCCGGCTGCGGCCATCGCGCACGCTGAACCGACTTCTCCCTGGCAGCCGACTTCAGCCCCAGATATTGAAGCGTTCTCCTTAATAAGGATTTCAATCGCGGCCGCGGTCAGCAGAAACCGTACTATGCCGGCATCGTTTGCGCCGGGCACAAATTTGACGTAGTAGTGCAGTACTGCTGGGATAATTCCGGCAGCACCGTTGGTCGGCGCCGTGACCACCCGCCCGCCTGCAGCGTTCTCCTCGTTGACCGCCAATGCGAACAGATTAACCCAGTCCATCGCCCGCAGCGGATCGGTCGTTCCCGTATCGGCGGATAACTCAGCAAAAAGAGCCGGCGCCCGTCGCCGCACGTTGAGCCCTCCAGGGAGGATGCCGGTGTCTGAGCCAGTCCGAGTCGCGCATCCCGCCGCGACGCACTGCTGCATGACCGTCCACACGTGGAGGAGCCGGGCGCGCACCTCAGTCTCGTTTCTCCAGGCGCGCTCGTTCGACATCATGATGTCGGGGATGCTCATCTGCTGCTCGGTGCAGTGAGTGAGCAGTTCGCGTGCTGTGAGGAACGGATAGGGCAAAACAGTTGCGTCGTCAACAAGTTGATCTGCGTTGATGGCGGTGTCGTCGATCACGAAGCCTCCGCCGATCGAGTAGTAGGTGCGCAGGGAAAGCGAGTCGCCGTGCGCGTCGAATGCTTCAAATGTCATACCGTTCGGGTGCGCAGGAAGTGATTGCTTGCGGTGAAATACCAGATCGTCATCAGGCTCAAACGGGATCCGGTGTTCACCGGCGAGACGCAATTCACGGTTGCCGTGAGCGTCGGCGACCTGTTGATCAACACGTTCCGTGTCCACGGTCTCGGGGTCGGCTCCTTGCAGCCCGAGGATGACCGCTTTGTCGGACCCGTGCCCACGCCCGGTGGCACCAAGGGAGCCGTAGAGCTGAGATTTCACGCGCATCGTCTGAGCGAGCAGGCCGGCGTCAGCAAGGCTCTGCGCGAATCGCCGTGCGGCGCGCATCGGCCCCACGGTGTGTGACGATGAAGGGCCGATTCCCACCGAGTACAGATCCAGCGTGCTCAGCGCCATGACGACTCCTTTGACCCGGCGAATCTGGTCATCGCGTTCAGCAACCTACATGCGGTGTAGTCGGCAAACGAACCGCTCGGCATGATCCGGTACGTCGGCAATACGTCGGCGTGCCAGAGGAAGTCCGGGTGCTCGGGAAGTGTGGCGTAACTCATGATTCGACTCCGGTGAGATTCGGGTAGAGGGGGAACCTATTGGTCAGAACCTCAACCCGACTACGAAGCGCGCCCACGAGGTCGTTGGAGAATTCCGTCGTCAGCGCGGTCGCGATGATATCGGCGACCTCCGTAAACTCTGGATCTCCGAAGCCACGTGTGGCCAGCGCTGGGGTGCCGATCCGGAGTCCGGATGAGACCATCGGCGGTCGAGGGTCGAAGGGCACCGCATTCCGGTTGACGGTGATCCCGATCTGATGCAACCGGTCTTCGGCTTGTTGCCCGTCCAATTCGGAGTTGCGCAGATCGACCAAGACCAAATGTACGTCGGTTCCACCACTGACGACGCTGATCCCGGCAGCAGCGACATCATCTTCAAGCAAGCGCTTAGCCAACAATTTCGCTCCGGCCAGCGTACGACGCTGACGTTCGGCGAACTCCGGCGACGCCGCAATTTTGAATGACACGGCCTTGGCCGCGATCACATGCTCCAGGGGGCCGCCCTGCTGGCCAGGGAACACGGCAGAGTTGATCTTCTTGGCCAACGCGGCGGTACTTAAAATGACACCACCACGCGGCCCGCCCAGGGTCTTATGCGTCGTGGTTGTCACCACATCCGCATAGGGCACCGGGTTCGGATGCAGACCGGCGGCAACCAGTCCTGCAAAGTGCGCCATATCGACCATCAGATAAGCACCCACGAGATCCGCTATGCGGCGAAACTCGGCAAAGTCCAACTGCCGCGGATACGCCGACCAGCCCGCGATAATCAACTTCGGTCGATGCTGCAGTGCAAGCCTTTCGACCTCGGCCATGTCCATCCGCATATCCGACTCACGCACATGGTACGGAACCACGTTGTACAACTTGCCGGAGAAGTTGATCCGCATCCCATGGGTCAGATGTCCGCCATGCGGCAACGCCAACCCGAGAATCGTGTCGCCCGGTTCGATCAGTGCGACCATCGCCGCGGCGTTGGCCTGAGCGCCAGAATGAGGTTGAACATTGGCCGCCTCGGCACCAAATAACGCCATCGCCCGGTCGATGGCCATTTGTTCGATGACATCAATGTTCTCGCAGCCACCGTAATAGCGATGACCCGGATAGCCCTCCGCATATTTATTCGTCAACACAGACCCCTGCGCGGTCATGACGGCGGTCGAAGCGAAGTTCTCCGACGCGATCATCTCCAGGGTGTTCTGCTGTCGTGCGAGCTCCGCGTCGATGGCCTGTGAGACTTCTGGATCGACCACAGCAAGCGAGTCGCTCAGTACATCGGTCATTGTTCTCTCCATCGAGACATTCATAATATAGACCCATCAAATAATTGATATATCAGGATTGATTCGAGAGTAGGTGTCGCGACTTCAAAAGTCAACACATCACCGTCAAACACGCCTTGCGGCAATTTTCTGATACATCTCAGTTTGCCGGTCATCCACTTCTGCCAGAGCGTGCCTTAGTCATCGGTTCACGGCGGATCATCATTTGCTCTCTTCGACGAATCGCGACCGCCCGGCCCGGTATCCGAACCATGCGCCAGCGATGCCGACGGCCATGAACATGAACCCTGCTGCGGTGAACGATCCGGTCGATTGATACAACAACGCAACCAGCAGAGTGCCGGAGGAGCCGACACCGTAGCCGACTCCCTGCGTCATCCCGGAAAGCCGTGACGCCGTGTCGCTGCTCTTGGTCCGCAGCACGATCATGGTCAGCGCCAGTGAGGTCATACCGCCTTGCCCGACGCCCAAGGTCACGATCCAGGCCCACACCAGTGGCATCGGTCCGAAGATGCACAAGGCGAACCCAAACCCGGCCAACAGTGCGATGACGACATTGAGGGCGCGCTGATCGGTACAGCGCACTGCGATCATCGGGGCTGCAACCGAGCCCACAACCTGAAGCAGAATGCAAACAGCGACCATCAGCCCCGCTGTTCCGCCGTCAACCCCCCGCTGGCGCAGGATCGGCGCCAACCACGCGAAAACGCTAAATGACATCATGGCCTGCAGGATCATGAATATGGTGACCTGCCACGCCATGCCGTAGCGCCATACAGTCGCGCTGAGCCCGATGGCTTTGTGAACCCTGCGTGTTCGGCGCCATCCTAATGGCGCAAACAGTATGACCACGATCAGCGCCGGGATTGCCCACACGGAGAGACCGGACCGCCAGGACCGGGTAACCTCATAGACCGGGTGGGTGAAGGCGGCGGCCATTGCGGCGGAGGCGAACATAGCCCCCGTGTACAGCCCACTCATCAGGCCGAGCCGGTGTTCGAAATCGCGTTTGACCAGTTCCGGAAGCAGCACATTCACCACCGCGATGGCAGCGCCACAAGCGATGGTCCCCGCAAGCATCGCGAATTCCGCACCAAGACCGCGGGCGGCAAGGCCCAGGGTCAACACAATCATGCCTGTGAGCATGACGCGCTCGACGCCGAAGCGGCGGGCCAGCACCGGAGCCAGCGGTGCACATAAACCCAGCAGGAGCACAGGAGCGGTGGTCACCACGCTGACCAGCAACGCAGACGCACCGGTGGCCGCAACGATCTCGGGCAAAATCGCGGAAAAGCTTGAAAAGAGAGTACGCAGGTTCAAGGCAATGAGCACGATACACACGGCAAGGTAGATCAAAGCCGTGTGCGAACCCATCCGAGTCGGATGCGCTGTCGACTTGGTGCCGCTTATCGCATTGGACGTGAGCGCGGGCACCGAATGATCAGGCTGCTGACCCATCAGCCCCTCTTCTTTTACAACGTATGCCGCCGCCCGCATTGACAATGAGTCCCTCGCGCGCTTCGAAACGTCGCGCATGGGGCCGAACCTGGCTGTGCGGCCCCATGCGTTGACACGGGTTAGGCGTCGATGATGTTGTGTTCTGGACCGAAGGGGAAATGGGTGATGTCGGTCGCACCATCCTCGCCGATCACGAGAATGTCGTGTTCCCGATAGCCGCCGGCACCGGGCACACCTTCCATGACAGCGATCATTGGCTCCATCGACACGACCATGCCCGGCTCAAGTACCGTGTCAATGTCCTCGCGCAGTTCCAGGCCCGCTTCTCGACCGTAGTAGTGGCCAAGCACTCCGAAGGAGTGACCGTATCCGAAGGTACGATTCGCCAACAGGCCGTGTGACACAAAGATCTCGTTCAACTCTGCGGCGATGTCTTTGCATACTGCGCCGGGTTTGATCAGCTCCATGCCACGCTTGTGCACCTGGACGTTGATCTCCCACAGTTCCAGCGAACGAGCATCAGGCTCGCCGTAGAACAGTGTGCGCTCCAGGGCGGTGTAGTACCCGCACGACATCGGGAAACAGTTCAGCGACAGGATGTCCCCCCGCTGAATCTTCCTCGTCGTCGGCCAGTTGTGCGCCCCATCCGTGTTGATACCAGACTGGAACCACACCCAGGTGTCTCGGATGTCACTGTTCGGGAATGTTCGCGCGATCTCACGCACCATCGTCTCGGTTCCGATCAGGGCGACCTCGTATTCGGTGATCCCCTCGGTGATTGCATTCTTGATCGCCTCACCGCCAAGATCCCCAATTCGGGCACCATGAGTGATCACCGCGATCTCCTCAGCCGACTTCACCATCCGCTGCCGCATCGCCTCCTGCGCAACATCCACAAGGGTGGCGCCTTCGAACGCCGCCTGGATCCGGTCCCGGCTATCAATCGGAAGCGTGTCATTCTCCACCCCGAGGCGACGCGGCTTCACTCCGCGCTGTCGCAACGCCTCCTGCAACGCGAACAGATAGTTGTCGCGGCGCCAATCCGTGTACACGATGTTCTCACCGTAACCACGCCGCCAGGGCATGCCCGCGTCAATGTTCGCCGACACGGTCACCTGGTCATCCGCGGTCACCACAAGCGCATAGGAACGACCGAAATAGGTGAACAGAAAATCCGAATAATACTTGATGTTGTGGAATGACGTCAGGATGACCGCATCAAGGTCCTTCTCCGCCATGATCCGGCGCAAACCGGCCAACCGCCGCTCAATTTCCGCATCTGAAAACGTCAACTGCACTTTCTCGCCATTGTGCAGAACCTTCAAACGCTCCAACTCCGACACTGACGAAGCGGCACCATCAACAGACATGAAAACTCCCTTTATATATTTCGTTTCTTGAACTTGGAACAAAAACTTGCTGGCCCGCGTGACACGCACGCAGTCTTTCTCACTTGATTACGTGGCTGGCGTATCGGGGCCATTCACCGTGGAAACCGTTGGGGGCCGAAAAATCGGCTCCGTGTCCGGGAACGACGCAATGTCGATCCGGCCGTGGGTGTGAACTGTCGTCAACGACTGCTTCGCGTGTAACGCAATCTCCTGAAGTGTCGTCACCCACATGCCGTCCATGCTGCACACACGTTCGATCAGCTGCTCCAGTGCGACCGCCTTCGATGGCCGCCCTGAGATGAACGGATGGTTGGTCAACACGAAACAGCTGCCGGCACTGTGATGGGCTTCCGCCTCCAGAGTCCACAACTCGAGCACCTTGGCAGGGCTCTCAATCACGCCACTCCCGGTGACACCGGGGTAGAACGCGTACTGTTCCCAGTCGTCCAACGCCCAGTCAATCGGTACTTCGACCAGGTCCCGCTCATCGTCCGCATTCACTGAGAAACGGTATGGCGCATCGCCGGCATGGAGACTGGAGTCATAGAGAAAACCACGATCCATCAGCAGGCCGGGAGTGTGCCAGTTCATTTCCCACCACGGTGCCCGAAAACCGACCGGCCGCACGCCCGCAACTCTGGCGAGCGCGTCTAAGCCACGTTCGAGGTAGCCCGCTTCCGTCTCAGCACTGATGCCCTGCATTTGTTCGTGCAGGTAGCCGTGGTGAGCGACTTCGTGCCCCTCATCTACGATCGCGCGCACCACCTCCGGATAGCAATCCGCGGTGAAGCCTGGCACAAAGAAGGTCGCCTTGATGTCTTGCCTGCGCAGGATTTTCAGCAACCTCGGGACACCTACGGTCGGGCCGTAGGCCTGATGCGTCATCAGCGACATCCGATTGCTGGATGCCGGGTCCTCCACGAGCATTCCCGACTCGGCGTCAACGTCGAAAGTGAACGCTGCTGCCGCCCGGTAGTGCTCTGGCCAGGCAATGGGGTGAAGAACATCGCCAATGGCATCCTTAGCCATCGCGGCACTCCGCTCTCGTGTCTCAGACTCCATCACACGACGTCGCGCTCTGCCATGGCATCAACGGTCGCAGGAGACGTCTTGCTTGAGCTGTTTCCCGGCAACGTGGACAGGTAATACTTACGGTGAGCGAGCGGTCCAAGCAAGGCGTAAATGATCGCGCTCGTGAGCCCACCAGCCAGCCACGAGAAGTCCCATCCTCCGAGGGCCACTGCGGCCCAACCCTGCATGACCGGGAACACACCATACATGAACAGCCAGGTAGCGAATATTCCGACGATAAACGCAATCATGCCGGCCCAGTTGATTTCCGGGATGCGACGAGTTCCTACCGGATCAAAGAGCCGGTCGACGTCGATGGGGTATTTCCTGTCCAACCAGTAGTAGTGAACAAGCATGACTCCGCCCCATGCAGCAACCCACGCGACGATTGCGCCGAGCCACGTGCTCACGGTCGAGGCGAACCCTGCCTGATAGACCAGCACAATGAGGAGAATCAGTGAGAAGACGCCGACGAAAACGTTGAGGCTCTTGCGGCTGGCTTTGACGTCGAGCGCCTGGGTCGCCATGGAGAATGTGTACACGTTGAGAATGTTCGTGGCAATCGGTCCATGGAGAACGAGCAATAGGACGGGAATCGCCAAGGCGCCGTAGTTTTCCACGATCAACTGTCCGGGATCGGCAGTGGCCGACTTGGTGGCGAGCGTCGCACCGAGGATGCCGAGCCATACGGTCGGAATGAACTGACCCAACACGGAATACCAGTACAACTTGCTCTTCGGAACCGATGTGCTCACGAAGCGCGAGTAGTCAGCGGCGTAAGTGAACCAGGTGATCCCCCAGCCGATGCCGATCACAGTCATGACCGCGGTCATCGCGGCAATTCTGGGACCGCCCTCCAGGATGTGACCCGGCTGGCCCGCATAACTCCAGTTGATGTTCATGCCGAACCATGCGACACCCGACATGACGGCGAGAATCGCCAGGGTGAACGGTACTGACCATCGCTCGAAGGCGGCGATGGCTTTGTAGCCCAGCCACGCAATGAAGACCTGAACGATCATGATGAACGTTGCCACGGCGATCTTCCACCCGTAGTTGTCAGCTTTAGGGTCGACCAACCCGATCTGGGCTAGAAGCGCCATGACAAGGTCCAGGACAACCCAGGTGTTGATCGCACACCAGCCGATGACCAGGACTGCCTGAATTGTTGACGGAAGATAATTGCCTCGTCGGCCGAAGGCAGCTCGTCCGAGGACCATGGCGGTAGCCCCTGTGCGCTGGCCCAACAGGACGAAAAAGCCGAACACGCCCATCCCTAAGACGTTCCCGACCACGAGAACGATGACGGTGTCGGCAAACCCGAGACCCAGTTGGATGCCAAGGGCACCAAGCACCCAGTTGATCGGAGCGATGTTCGCTCCGGCCCAAATCCAGAACTGACCATCGACTTTGCGGGTTCGGGCAGATTCTGGAATGTACTGGAGTTGCGCCTCATAGTCGGGCGTGCCCGACATTGCGCTGCCCTCCTCAGGTCGGATGCTTGCTGCGGGTAGGGTTTGGTCCGGCATCGTTGCCTCCATTGATTGTTTTCATGAATATCAGTACGTCGATTGATAGAACTGGTCAACGGTAGACCCTTCTCCGCACGGTCGCCTACGTATAATGTGTCTAGTATTTTCTCGAAACAAAGGACACATAGTCGTGCCACTATCGCTCAGCGAAATCCTGATACACCCTGCTCTGACACCAGCCAACCCGATAATCCGGGCTGGCTTCGAGACGGCTGAGACGGCGCAGGTGCGCTGGGTGCACTCCAGCGAGGTATTGGATATTGCCTCACTGTTGCATGGCGGCGAGTTGCTGCTGACGGGAGGCTCACTCCTGTCGAACGTCACCACGCAACAGCAGATCGAGTACGTGGTGAGTCTCGCCAAGCGGAAGGTCGCCGCCCTCGCAATTGAATCCGGCCCGCGGATGCGTTCGTTACCAAAAGAAGTGGTCGACGCCGCACAACAGTCTGGACTCCCGCTCGTGGAGCTGCGCAAGGTTGTCCCCTTTGTCGACGTCGCAGAATCCATCAACAGCGTTCTGGTCGGTGAATCAGCCGCGCGACTCCGACAGGCCGATCTCATTTCGCACACGATTGCGGCAGAGCTGGCAGAAGGCCACGGCCTGGATCAGCTGCTGGCCGTGCTCTCCGGCATGATTTCTGCCAATGTGACTCTGACCGGAATGATGGGGAACCTGCTTGGCGCCGCAATCTTCAGCCAGGAATCATCGAGCATGCCGGCACACAGCATCGATATCGAGGTGCCCTTCCGCGGCAGTGTGACCGGAAATCTCCACATCGATGTGCCGGCTGGCGGCGATCCGGACCTCGCTCGAGTGGCTGGCAAACGGGTGATCGATATTTTGTCCCTGGCATTGCTCTGGCAACACCCACCGACCTTGATGGAAGCGGCACGCGCGGAACTCTTCCGCGCGATTACCGTGCGTGGTGCCCGCTGGCGGATTCCACAATTGGCTTCCGCAGCAGGACTCGATCCGGCCGATCACGTCGTTGCACTCGTGGTTCGCGCGTTGGGGCCGGCCCCCCTTCCGTTCAGGCTCGAGCGGATCCTCAGACGACCTGATCGGACGGTGATGACCCACTCAGACAGCAACGAAACCCTCGCCCTGGTGGTGCTGCATCATGGCGGTGCACGCGCCAAACGGACTCAATTGCTCAACGACCTGACC
>JBDTCD010000143.1:0-9580 GCA_039923755.1 Terrimesophilobacter sp.
GATGCGCGCGTATTCGTCCGCTTTCAGGCCGAGAGCCGCATAGGGCTGCTCACGGTTGGGCGTCGCCATGGCGTTGGCGACGGTGTCGGGATCCGGGCGGTGAGGGAGAGGCGTAGCAGGCACCGGCCGGTGGCTCCTTAGTTTGGGGGCGTTCCGTACGGTGTAATCTTATCCGAGCCCCAAGCACCCTTCTTTGGTGGGTCACTCTAGGGCAGGTCAGACGTCCTGATGGATATTGAGCGCCTGCTTCACCGAGGTGATGAGCTCGCAGAAGCGCACCCTTTCGTCTCCGTCGTAGTCTGCAGCAGCCACCGATGCCTCGAGCCTGCTGCACTGGGAGCGCACAGCTTCGAGGTGCACGAAGTCCTCGGTATTGAGCGCCACCTCCCGCAGCAGCAGGAAGAGCCTGCCCGCGACATCCGGGTCGGCTGCGCCGTAGCGCCGGGGTTGTTCAACGGCCAGATTCAGCAACGCTTCGAATCGGTGAGGACGCACGATGAGGCGAGCGACCCCTTCATCGTCCAACAACGCGGCGGGTTGGGTGGGCAACTGCACAATAAGACAGAGCACTGCCGAGATATGGCTCAGTGCGTGAACGGCAGTCGTCGGATCATTCACTCCTGGGGAGAGTGCCCGAATGGTGATGTCTACGAGCTGGCGTAGCCCGAAACCGATGTCCTGGCTGGAAGTTCGCTCGTACCCGGTCGCGTAGGCGGAGCGGATTGCGCGGCCGAACGAAACCATATCGAAGTCATCGGGCAGTGCGCCAGACCGCGGCCACCACTTGACCAACGGAACCCCGGCAATCACGCTGGTTCCGATACTGTGCTCCTCTTCGACGACGAGGTCGAGGTGGGTGGCGAGCGAGACCACGCGTCCTCTGGATGCCGACAGGAGGAATCCGGAGTGCTCGGCAAGAACGGTGTGCACTTTCTTCGGCCGTTCGTTTGACGGAACGTCGATCGGACCGTCCTCCGTCGTCGTGCGGACGAGTTCGATCGTGCGTTTCGTCTCCCGGTGAACGTTGCGCAGCATCGTTTCGACTCGGAGTTGTTTAGCGAGATGGGCGAGGAAAATCGTCAGCATGATGACACTCGTGAGCGTCAGCAGCAGGCACAGGGTGATCGCGATGCTGGGGACTGCTGCTGCCGTCGCATCCGTACTGTTCTGCACACTGCGGAGCACCATGAGCGAGAACGTGAAGGTGCCGAGGAATGTTGCCAGCGTCGCGTGCACGGTGCGGTCGCTGGCAAACAGGCGCAGCAGTCGCGGCGATGCCTGGTTGCTGGCAAGTTGCAGGGCCACGACGGTAAGCGAAAACGTGAGTGAGGTCGCGGTGATGAGGGAACCGGCGATCGTCGAAAGGACGGCTCGCGCACTATCCGGCCCGCCATTGAACAGCACGGCGATGACCGGGTCAGGGAGTCTCGAGTCAACTCGCGCGTCCAGGATCGGGATGAGAACCCCGGCCACGACGGCGAAGATGATCGTGAGCAGAGGGATCGGCCACAGCCTCGTGTCAATCGCCTCCCGGATGAGAGCCCACCGTCTCCGCACGCTGGCGATTCTGCGATGTTCCGCTCGCGCACCGTCCACACGGTAGCGCGGAGAGTGTGGGGTCGAGCGGGAGCGAGTCATCAGACCACAAGGCTAGCCCGGAACGCGCATCGTCCTCAGGCGTCGAGCAACAGCCAACGGGGTTATTTTCCCCAACCGCCGGGCGGCCCGAGGATCAGCAGTACCGTCACGATGGCGATGACCGCCACCACGAACACGGTGATGAGGATCATCGGGTGGTTGAGGAACCAGCGGAGGAGGCGGCTGATCCAGGTGTGGTCGCGCGGGTCGTCGGTTGCCGTCGTGCGCCATTGGCCGTCGAGTCTGTTGTTGCGCTCAAGCCAGCGATCGAAGGGGATAGTGGCATAGGGGATGATCGCGGTGAACACTGCCCCGACAATGAGTTTGATCGGCCAGTGCTGGTTTACGCCGACGAGCACCGCCGTGGCAGCATACGTGACGAACACGAGCCCGTGGAGGGAGCCGCCGATCAGTACACCCAGGTTGCCCGCCTGGGCAACGTACTTGAGCAGCATTCCGGCGATGAGCAGAGTCCACGTCACCGCCTCAGCAATAGCGATGATTCGGTAGAAGACTCGAGGTGTTAAACGGATGGTGGGGGTCATGGTTTTCGTGGTCACCGTTCCATCGTCTCAGGTCGTCGAAATGATTCCATCCGTCGAAAGTTTGAGTCTGCGGCGGCGGGCGATTTAGGCCCGTTCCATCGCCCGGAGGTCTTTTCGCAAGATTTTGCCCGAGCTCGACTTCGGAATCGCATCGATGAACTGCACCTGGCGTACCTTTTTATAGGGTGCGACGTGCTCTGCGACGAACCCCATGACGCCGTCCCCGTCGAGCGCGGAATCCGCCTGCAGGACGATGAATGCCTTCGGCACTTCCTGTCCTTCGTCATCCACCACACCGATGACGGCGGCATCCGCGATCGACGGATGGGTGAGAAGCAGGGCTTCGAGCTCGGCAGGGGCGATCTGGTAGCCCTTGTATTTAATGAGCTCTTTCAATCGATCCACGATCGTGACGACGCCCTCCCAGTTCACGGTGGCAATGTCACCGGTGCGCAGGAACCCGTCCTCCGTCATGACGTCGCGAGTGGCGGCCTCATTACCCAGATAGCCGAGCATCACGTTGGGCCCACGGCACAGTAGCTCGCCGGGAATACTTTGGCCCTCGGCGGGAACTTCGATGTCCTCGCCCGTCGCTGGGTCGATGAGGCGGCACTCGATGTTTGGGAGCGTCATGCCGACGGAGCTCAGCGCAAGATCCGGCCGATTGTTCGGGATGGCGTGGCTGACGGGACTGAGTTCCGTCATGCCATACCCCTGGATCATCCGAACCCCGAGCCGGTCGGCCACAGCCTGTGCCAGCTGGCCATCCAGTGGTGCGGCGCCACTCAAAACGGTGTGGACGCTGGAGAGGTCGTATTGGTCGACGAGCGGATGCTTCGCGAGCGCCACGGCGACGGGCGGTGCGATGAACACGTAGCTGCACTTCTCGTCCTGCATAATGCGCAGGAACTCGACAAAGTCGAACCGAGGCATCGTCACGAGAGTTGCACGCTGTTTCACGGCAAGGTTCAACAGGACGGTCATCCCGTAAATGTGGAAGAACGGAAGGAAGGCAAGCACACGGTCACCTTCACCGACCACGATCACCTGTCGAGATTGCTCCACGTTGGCGACGAGGTTGCGGTGGCTGATCATCACGCCCTTCGGCAGCCCGGTGGTCCCCGACGAGTACGGGAGTGCAGCGAGGTGCGTCGCGGGATCGAAATGCACGTTCGGCGCGGCCGCCTGTTCTGTGAGCAGGTCGCGAAGATTGGTGTGACCTTCAGCGCCATCCAAGACGATGAGGTGGTCGTCCGCGATGCCTACGCGGCCTGCGGCAGTCTTCGCGCCGGCCAGGAGCGGGGACACCGTCACAAACCAGGTGGCTTTCGAGTCCTTCAGTTGCTTTTCAATGTCATCTTCGGTCGCAAGCGAATTGATCGTCGTGACGGTGGCTCCTGCGCGCAGGATGCCGTGGAATACAGCCGCGACCGCGGGAGAATTGGGGCACAACAGGGCGACGACCGTCTCCGTATCGATCCCTCGTGCCGCGAGCGCGCCCGCGACTCCATCGATCTGCGCGATGAGTGCGCGGTAGGTGGTTTCGGCACCATTCGTGCCATCGATGAGTGCAATGGTGTTCAACTCGTGGTCGCTTAACCCCGTGAAGAGGTAGTCGTAAATGCTGACGTTCGGGATGTCGACATCGGGGTAAGGGCTTCTAAACACGCTCAATCTCCTTCGATAGTGAGTGTTGTGCACTTTACGCCTAAGCCGGTGGCCGAGGCGAACGCGTAGTGGCCACAGGTGCCCGTTGTACACTTCAGAGCACTCGAACGCGAGGTATCAGGTGAGAGAAAATATCGGTTCGTCAATCCCCCGCGGCGATGCGACAGTCATGTGGTTCCGGGATGACCTGCGGGTCGCCGACAACCCTGCGTTGACCGCTGCCGTAGATCGAGGCGAACCAGTCGTCGCGGTCTACGTTCTCGACGAGGTGTCGCCGGGCATCCGCCCGCGCGGAGGAGCGTCCACGTGGTGGCTGCACGAGAGCCTCCTGTGCCTGGAGCACAGCCTCGCCGAGCTGAATATCCCGCTGGTGCTGCGAGCGGGTCCCGCCGCCGGCGTTATCGCCGACGTGGTGAGGGAGTCAAAGGCAACAGCGGTGACATGGAACCGGCGATACGCGGCAGGCGAGATCGCGGTCGACGCGCAGTTGACGGCGCAATTGCGCTCCGGTGGCGTTCGCGTCGAGAGTTTTCAGGCATCCTTGCTCTTTGAACCCTGGGTGATAACCACCGGCCAGGGCGCCCCGTACTCGGTGTTCACCCCATTCTGGCGGTCGTGCCAGAACGCAGACGAGCCGCGTCAACCTATGCCGGTGCCCAGCGCGGTGTCCACCCGCGCATCCGGCCTCACCTCTGATTCGCTGGAATCGTGGGCACTGCAGCCAAGCAATCCTGATTGGGCCAGCGGGCTGCGCGGCGCCTGGAATCCCGGTGAGAGTGCTGCGCACGCACGGTTGCAGGCCTTTCTCGCGGACGATCTCGACCATTACGCCGATGGTCGCGATACGCCAGCCAATCCGGTCACGTCTCGGCTCTCGCCACATCTGCGGTGGGGTGAACTGAGTGCCCACCAGATCTGGCACGAAGTGGAAAGGATTCGCGCTGGGCTGTCGGCGTCGGGCGCGCGCGGAGCGACAAGGTTCCTGACCGAGCTCGGTTGGCGGGAGTTCGCCTGGCATGTGTTGTTCCATTTTCCGAAACTCGCCGAGTCCAATTGGCGGGACGAGTTCAACGCCTTCCCCTGGCCGCCTCTCGATCGGCGGGCGCTGGTTGCCTGGCAGGGCGGCAACACTGGCGTGCCTCTCGTGGATGCAGGAATGCGCGAGCTCTGGCACACCGGAACCATGCACAACCGGGTCCGGATGGTCGTGGCCTCCTTCCTCACGAAGAACCTATTGATCGATTGGCGTGAAGGTGAGAGATGGTTTTGGGACACCCTCGTCGACGCGGATGCCGCGAGCAACGCGTTCAACTGGCAATGGGTGGCCGGTTCCGGTGCGGATGCCGCGCCATATTTTCGAGTGTTCAACCCCGAACTACAGGCGAAGAAGTTCGACCCGCAGTCGACCTACATCCGTCGACACGTGTCCGAATGGGGCACAGAGGCATACCCCGAGCCGATTGTTGACCTCGCGGAGTCTCGCCAGGCCGCGCTCGCCGCCCACCACAGCATGATGCAGCACAAGCAGGAGGACGCTTTCGCATGAAGTCAGTTCTTGTCACCGGAGCAACCGGCTACATCGGCGGGAGGATAGTCCCCAGACTTCTGGCTGAAGGATGCAAAGTCACGGTGCTGGTGCGCTCGCCGCAGAAACTGGTTGACGTGCCTTGGGCCAGGTTGGTCACGATCATCGAAGGTGATTTGATCGACCCCGCTGCGGTTGCCGACGCATGCAAAGGTCAGGATGTCGTCTACTATCTCGTGCACTCGATGGGTGGCAAGGGGGATTTCGAGCACACCGAAAGCCTTGCGGCTCGCACGGTAGCGACCGCTGCATCCCACGCTGGAGTTGGTCGCATTGTGTACCTGGGTGGGCTGCATCCGGAGGGCAAAGAGCTCTCCGTGCACCTCGCATCTCGCAAAAGGGTCGGCGAGATCCTCCTGAACTCCGGTGTGCCGACCATTGCACTGCAGGCAGGTGTGGTGATCGGTTCTGGCTCGACATCGTTTGAGATGATTCGTCACCTCACCGACGTATTGCCATATATGCCTGCGCCGAAATGGGTGCGCAACTTTATCCAACCGATCGCGGTTCGCGATGTCCTGCACTACCTGCTTGCGGCAGCCAAACTGCCGCCGGAGGTCAATCGGGCCTTTGACATCGGCGGACCAGACGTGCTGAGGTATGGCCAGATGATGAATGGGTATGCGCTGGAGGCCGGTCTTCCGCAGCGCGCTATTGCGTCGCTGCCCGTACTCACGCCCTGGTTGGCGTCGCAATGGGTGAACCTCGTCACGCCGATACCGAGGCGGCTTGCCATTCCGATCATTGCTTCACTTCAGCACGATTGCGTGATGAGCGAGCACGACATCGATGCGGTCATCCCACCGCCTGCCGGAGGACTCACCGGCTATCGCACGTCAGTCCGTCTCGCCCTCGCGAAGGAGGAGGCCGGTGAGGTGGAGACGACCTGGCAGAATTCGTCCGTGCTCGGTGCGCCCAGCGACCCCTTGCCGAGCGACCCGGAGTGGGCGGGGCGCACCGTGTTTACCGACGGCAAGGAACGGTACACGGGTGCGTCCCCGGAGAAATTGTGGGCAGTGGTGGAGGGGATCGGCGGCGACAACGGGTGGTATTCGTTCCCGCTGGCGTGGGCCATCCGCGGGTGGATGGACAAAATCGTAGGGGGCGTCGGCCTGCGTCGCGGACGCCGGAATCAGCAGAAACTGAAGACCGGGGATGCGCTCGATTTTTGGCGCGTAGAGAAGCTGGAACGAGGGCGCTTGCTGCTGCTCCGCGCCGAGATGAGGCTGCCCGGTCTGGCCTGGCTGGAAATTCGTGTTGACCGGGATGGCGATGGCTCCGTGTATCGACAGCGAGCGATCTTCTTCCCCAGAGGACTCTCCGGGCGGCTCTACTGGTTTGCGATCCTGCCCTTCCACGGCATCATCTTCAGCGGGATGGCGAATCGCATCACGGCGGCGGCGAAGGACGTCTGACGCAGTGAGTGTTGCGAGGTGGAGGCGTAACGTGTGAGCTGTTGGGCCCCCCGACGTGAAAAGGAGTCGTCATGACCACCAATCAGTACCATGAGCCGCCAGATGAGCTTTCTGCGCAGGTACGCACCTTCGCCAGGATGTGCGCAAGCCTGTCCGAAGAAGCAGAAGCGATTGGGTGGTATGAGCAGCGCATCGCCGTGGAGAAGGATGCCACCGCGCGCGCCATCATGCTTGATTCGCTGGGCGAGGAATATAAGCACTTCAGTATGGAGCTGGAGTTTCTCTTTCGCGCGAAGCCGAAATGGCGGGAGATCGCCCAAGGAATTCTGTTCCAGAAGGGCGATATCGTGAAGCACGGTGAGAAAGCCGAAGCGGCGGCCGACTGAGAGTAACGTCGCTGTTGAGGCAACACGACGGAACGCGCTGAAGGGCCGCCCGCCTACAGTGGAGTATGAGCACAACGGATTCCACGCCTGAGTTGCTGTGCCTCGGCGTGATGGCGACATCCCGCAAGGCCGACGAGAGGCGCCTACCGATCCACCCCGCCCACGTCGAGCGCATCGACGCCGATCTGCGGGCGAACATGATTCTCGAGCGAGGTTACGGCGAGCGTTTCGGTATTACCGACGCGGAGCTAGAGCCGCTGGCCGGGGGGATGTGTGACCGCGAAGAGATCATCACTCGCGCCGACATTGTGCTCCTACCCAAGCCACAGGCTTCGGATCTTGAGGACCTGCGTGATGGACAGGTGCTGTGGGGATGGCCCCACTGTGTTCAGGATCCCCGGATTACGCAGCTCGCCATCGATAAGAGCCTGACACTGATTGCGTGGGAGGCCATGAATCACTGGCAGGCAGACGGCGGTTTCGGGCTTCACGTTTTCCACAAGAACAATGAGTTGGCCGGATACTGCTCAGTGTTGCACGCACTTCAGCTCTGCGGGTCTACTGGCGACTACGGCCGCAGGCTCAGCGCCGTGGTGATCGGTTTTGGCGCCACGGCTCGCGGTGCTGTCATCTCGCTCAACGCCCACGGAATCCACGATGTACGCGTACTGACCAACCGTGATGTCGCTGCCGTCGGCGCACCGATCCCATCGGTGGACATTATCCAGTTCGAGCACAGCGATCTTGCACCGTTTGAGAGCACGGTCAACACCGAGGATGGGCCGGTGTTACTCGCCCCGTACCTTGCCGAGAACGACATCGTGGTCAACTGCACTCTTCAGGATCCGAACGCACCACTTACATATCTGAACACCGATGATCTCGACGCGTTCCGCCCGGGCAGCCTCATCATTGATGTCTCCGTCGATGAGGGGATGGGATTCAGTTGGGCGAGGCCGACCTCATTTGCCGAGCCGATGATCACGGTGGGCGCCTCGACAAATTACTACGCGGTTGATCACAGCCCGTCGCTGCTGTGGAACTCGACGACGTGGGAGATCAGCGAGGCGTTGATGCCGTTCCTGCGCACGGTGATGGAGGGCCCGTCGTCGTGGGCCGCATCCGACACGATCCGGCGGGCAATCGAGATCGAGGACGGCCGCATCCGCAACGAGGCGATCCTTACGTTCCAGGGACGCGCAGCCGAGTACCCATATCCCGCCATAACAACTTCGGTCTGAACTTTCCGCGGCAACTCGCGGGGTCCCTACGCATCCCGACGCATGACCAGCACGGCAGCAGTGACGAGCAGAACCACGACCCAGGCCACGAGCACCAGGAGTCCCTGGGTGGCGTCGAGTGTGAGAAGGTCCGACGCGGCTTGAGTGCCGGATGTGCTGGGAGGTCCTCCGCGGAAGGAGACGGCATCCCCGAGCGCGAACATGCGGCCGCCTGCGGCGGAAGGCAGAAACACCGACACGTTGTGAATCCAGGTGGCCTGAGTAAGGCTCGAGACGATCGAGAGCACTGGCGGGATCACCAGGATAAGTCCCAGCGCGCTCGCAATGCCGCCAGCGCTACTGCGCAGAATCGCACCGAACCCGAACGCCAAAAGGGCGATGAGCGTCAGGTATCCGGCTCCGCCAAGGAGCGCCCGCATGACATGAGCGTCGAAGAGGTCCGCATTGATGCCTTTGCTCGCCAGGATGGGCATGGTCACGAGCGCTGTTGCGACGATCGAAACGAGACCGACCACGAACGTGGACACCGCCAAGACCAGCACCTTCGCAAAGAAGGCCGGCAACCGGGTGGGTACTGCGGCAAAGGTGGAGCGGATCATGCCTGTCGTGTACTCGCCGCTGATGATGAGTACGCCGAGCACTGCCGCGACGAGTTGCGTAAAGTTCACGCCGAGGGTTGCAACCGACACCGCGAGGGAGTTCTGTGCGGCGAGACCAAGCGCGGGGCCGTCAGTGGTTTTGACGGTGGCAGCCAACAAAAGACCGAAACCCACGGTGAGTATCACGATAATCGCGAAGGACCACAGGGTCGAGCGCAGCGTGCGGAGTTTGATCCACTCCGAGCGAACGACGCGGGGGAAGCTGAGGCTCGATGTGCGGTGCGTGGGGATGTGTGGCGCGCCAACAGCAGTAGTGCTGGTCATCGGGATACCTCCGAATGGAATTCGACATCATCCTGGGTGAGTTCGAGGTAGGCCTCTTCCAGTGACGCCGACAGCGGCGTGAGTTCGTGCAGCACGATGCCGGCATGCGCTGCGGCCTCGCCGATCTGGGCGGATGTCAGCCCCACAACCGTCAGCAGGTCGTGATCCGTAGTGGTGAC
>JBDTCD010000144.1:0-6404 GCA_039923755.1 Terrimesophilobacter sp.
ACATTGCGCTTGGACTCAGCGGCCAGGCGAGCGTTTCCGAATTGTCCATTGACAACGTCGTCGCTGTGCCACCAGAAACTCCAGCGCGGTAGCCTCCACGTCGTGGTGCAACACTCTCTCGATATCACCACGGCACGCAGGATCGCTGTGCGCGCCCAACTGCTGTCGGCAGAGCGTCCAACAGGACTCATCAACCTGGTCCGCCATCGAGGACTTGCCGTTGTTACGCGCCGCGATGGAAGACTGGCCCCCCTGGCCACGCACTCGCGCATGGGTAGAGGCCAACGATGGATTCCGCGGCGACATTCTCGATCGGCTTCGTGGCCAAGGGCCTCTCGCCTCTCGAGACATTCCGGATACGGCGGCCTAACCGTGGCCATCGACGGGTTGGACCAACAATCGGAATGTCTCGAGAGGCGGTTATCGAAGGCCTCCCTGGAGTGTGGCGCGTGGATCCGGTCGGCCTCGCAGCGATGTCGCACGAACCGCAATTCGACGGGCGAACTTCTCTACTCTCTCCCTTCGATCGCCTGAGCTATGACCGGGTGCGAACACTGCAGCTGTTTGATTTCGAGTACGTGCTCGAAATGTACAAACCCGAATCGAAGCGCCGTTGGGGATACTTTGCTCTTCCCATCTCCCATGGCGACCGTCTGGTCGGAAAGGTTGATGCGAGTGTCGACCGTAAAGCCGGTGTGCTCACAGTACGCGCCATCCACGAGGACGTCCCGTTCGAGGACTCCACGCGAGATGCGGTGGCGAGCGAACTCCAAGACCTCGCCGAGTGGCTCGGCGTCGAGCGCGTCGGTCCCTGAACTGAAATCGGACCGGGCACACCTGGCCTAACGCTGTGTTGCGGCAATCCAGTCATCCAGAAGGCGCTGTGCTGCACCAGAGTCGATGGCCTCCGCAGCGATAGCCATCTTCTCCAGGAAGCGTGCGACGATCGGTTTTTGCACTTCACCCGGATCCATCGCGAGTGCGTACGACACCAGGCCCGCAGCCGCATTCACGAGCACGATGTCCCGAATCGGACCCCTCTCCCCCGAGAGCACCGCGCGCGCTATCGCTGCGTTATGCTCGGGATCACCCCCGATCAGATCGGCGAGTTCAGCCTTCGGAATCCCGAGGTCGCGCGGGTCCAGATCATGTTCGGTGACGGCACCTCTCGACACCTCCCAGATATGGCTGTGCCCGGTCGTGGTCAGTTCATCCAGACCGTCATCCCCGCGGAACACGAGTGCCGTGGCGCCCCGCGTTTGGAACACTCCCACGAACAGAGGGACTTTCGAAAGGTCGGCCACCCCGACCGCATTCGCCTCGCATCGGGCAGGGTTGCACAGTGGCCCCAGGAAATTGAAGACGGTGGGGATGCCGATCTCGCTCCGTACCGAGGCAGCATGGCGGAATCCCGGATGAAAGTGGGCTGCATACGCGAAGGTGATCCCGACCTCTGAAAACACTTCGGCGATCCGCTCCTCCCCCAGGTCGAGCCGGATGCCAAGGGCACCCAGAACATCGGAGGACCCAGATGCCGAACTTGCGGCGCGGTTTCCATGTTTGATCACCGGAGCGCCAGATGCCGCGGCGACGATCGACGCCATGGTCGAGACATTGACTGTTCCGAAACGATCCCCGCCTGTGCCGACGATGTCGAGCGCCATGGGGTCCAATGCCAACGGCCGCGCGTTCTCCAGTACCGCATCACGGAATCCGACGATCTCATCGACCGTCTCGCCCTTGGATTTCAAGGCAACAAGGAATGCAGCGAGTTGGGCAGGCGACGCATCCCCTGCCATGATCCGGCGCATCGACCACGACGCTTCATTGATGGTGAGATTCCTGCCGGCGAGCAGGTTTGTGAGCAGTTCGGGCCAAGAAGGAGCAGTAGACACAAGACAGATCCTAGCTTTTGACCGGACTGGCCCGTGAGAATGGCAAAGTCGGGCACGATTTCGGCCATAATGGGAGACGTGACCAGCACCTCTCTCTCGCATACTGTCGGCGCCCCAGTCGTCAATCGCCCGAGTGTCGTGGCTGTGGGAACGATCGTGTGGCTGGGCAGCGAGGTCATGTTCTTCGCTGGCTTATTCGCGATTTACTTCACGCTGCGCTCCACTTCGGCGGGACTCTGGGCATTCGAGACCTCAAAGCTTGATGTCTGGTATGCGCTCGGCAACACTACGATCCTCGTTCTCTCCTCGTTCGCCTGCCAGTTCGGGGTCTTCGCAGCAGAACGGCTCCAACCGCGCGCAACCGGTTGGAAACCCACCCAATGGGGCATGGTCGAGTGGTTCTTCCTCACCTATGCCATGGGCTCCGTATTCGTCATCGGTCAAATTTTCGAGTACGCGAACCTCGTCTCCGAGAACATCAGTATTAGTTCCAACTCCTATGGCTCCGCGTTCTACATCACGACGGGCTTCCACGGCCTCCACGTGATCGGCGGGCTTGTCGCCTTCATCCTCGTCATCGGACGCGCATTCAGCGTCAAGAACTTCACTCACAAGGAAGCGACGAGTGCCATCGTCGTCTCCTACTACTGGCACTTTGTCGACGTGGTCTGGATCGGGCTGTTCCTGGTCATCTACGTACTCAAATAGAAACCTTGGAAGAGAATGCGCACTCACAGTTCGACTGACGCTCGGCGTCGCCAGACCGGTCGCCGCCATCCGCTCGCGTCTATTGCCCTGATCGCCATTGGACTCCTGTCCACTGGCGGTGCTTACGCCCTCCTGACGACCACTGCCTCGGCGGAGACGACCACGGCCAGCCAGGACTCCATCAGCCAGGGCCAGAAGATCTTCGCCGCCAACTGTGCGACCTGCCACGGGATGACCGCATCGGGCACGAAGGACGGTCCCAGCCTGTACGGCGTCGGCGCAGCATCGGTCGATTTCCAGATGGGCACCGGGCGCATGCCGCTCGCCTACTCTGGCCCGCAGGGCGTTCAAAGAGCGTTGCAGTTCACGCAAACGCAGATCGACGACGTCGCTGCATACGTCGCAAGCCTCGCGCCCGGCCCGGGTATCCCCGACCAGAAGTACCTTAACGGGGATGCCAATGTCGCTCTGGGCGGCGAACTTTTCCGCATCAACTGCGCGATGTGCCACAACGTCGCCGGTGCTGGCGGCGCACTCACTGAGGGCAAGTTCGCTCCCTCATTGAAGGGCGTCGAAGCTCGACATGTTTACGAGGCAATGGTCACCGGCCCGCAGAACATGCCGGTGTTCAACGACACGAACCTCACGCCGCAAGACAAGGCAGACATCATCAGCTTCCTGAAGTTCCAGGATCAGCACGCCTCCCCCGGCGGCGTCGACCTCGGCAGCCTCGGCCCGGTGTCCGAAGGCCTCTTCATCTGGATCTTCGGCCTCGGTGCGATCGTCGGTGTGACCATCTGGATCACCGCGCGCCCCAACTGACACCGCACACTACCGAAAAATTCGAAGGGAACGTAATGGCTCAGCATGACGGTGATCCTGCCAACGCTGCCGGTTCAGAGCTCGACAAGGTTTCTCCGCGCGAGGTTCCCACCGGCACTGCGGTTGTCACGTCGGGTGCTTTCGAGAACCCAGGGATGCCGCCACATTCGCCCCGCGTCACCGATCTGGACCCGAAAAAGGACAAGACCGCTGAGCGTAGGGTAGGTGGATTTTTCCTGCTGTCCATCGCAGCGAGCGTCTTCGCGATCGTCGCCTACATCATCTTCCCGATCGTCCCCGGAAACCTATCGTCGGTGCGTGTCAACAATATGTTGCTCGGTGTGGGAATTTCGGTCGCACTGTTGGCGATCGGCCTCGGAGCCATTTACTGGGCCAAGAACCTCATGAAGGACGGCGAGTGGATGGAGCATCGCCACCCCACTCGCGGATCCGAAGAAACCCGGGCAGCCGCCGCCGAGGTATTCGCGCTCGGGAATGAGGAGTCCGGGTTCGGCCGTCGTACCCTCATCCGCCGCAGCCTGATCGGCGCCCTTGTCGTATCGCCCCTGCCCGCAGTGGTCATGTTCCGTGATCTCGCTCCCGCGGCAGACCCCGTTGCCCTGCTGGAAAAGACCCTGTGGGCGAAGGACGTTCGCCTCATGCGGGATCCCACGAATACCCCGATAAAAGCGTCGGACGTCACGCTCGGCTCCGTCTTTCATGTAATCCCCGAAAATCTCGCCGACTCAGCGGACCGCCTTGAGGAGAAAGCTAAGGCGGCCGTGATCCTCATGAGGCTGAAGCCCGAAGACCTTCACGTCTCCCCCGAGCGCATCGACTGGAACTATCAGGGCATCGTCGCCTACTCGAAAATCTGCACGCACGTCGGATGCCCGGTTGCCCTCGCGGAGCAGCACACGCATCACCTCCTCTGCCCGTGCCACCAGTCGCAGTTCGACATCAGCCACGAGGCGAAGGTCATCTTCGGCCCAGCCAAGAGGCCACTCCCCCAACTGCCCATCACGGTGGACTCTCAGGGCTACCTCGTAGCCAGGAGCGGTTTCCACGAACCCGTCGGCCCGAGCTTCTGGGAGCGTTCATGACCACCGCGCAGGATACGACAACCACGAAAGCCACCCGCTCGGCACCTGAGCGAGGTTCACGGTTCACCAGCGGCCTCGCCAACTATCTGGACGAGCGCACCAGTATCTCCGGAATCACCAAGGAGCTCGGGCGCAAGATCTTCCCCGACCACTGGTCATTCATGTTGGGCGAGGTTGCTCTGTACAGCTTCATCGCGATCCTTCTTTCGGGAACATTCCTCACGTTCTTCTTTGAGCCGACGATGACCCAGATCCACTACGACGGCTCATATGTGCCGCTCAAGGGGATTGAAATGTCCGCGGCATACGCATCGACGCTGGATATCTCCTTCGATATTCGCGGCGGTCTCCTCATGCGCCAGGTTCACCACTGGGCAGCGCTCCTGTTTGTCGCAGCCATCGGTTTGCACATGCTGCGCGTGTTCTTCAACGGTTCGTTCCGCAAGCCGCGCGAACTGAACTGGATCATCGGGTTCGTCCTCTTCATCCTCGCGATGGGTGAAGGCTTCACCGGCTACTCCCTTCCCGATGACCTTCTCTCGGGCAACGGCCTTCGGATCATCGATGGCATGGTGAAGGGCATCCCGCTTGCAGGAACCTGGATCTCCTATCTGCTGTTCGGTGGCGAGTTCCCCGGCAGCGTGATCGTCCCGCGCCTGTATTCGCTGCATATTCTGCTGTTGCCGGCGATCCTTGTCGCCGCTCTGGGCCTGCATCTGCTGCTCATGGTTATTAACAAGCACACCCAGTACGCGGGACCGGGGCGAACGAACGACAACGTCGTCGGCGTTCCGATCATGCCGAACTTTGCGGCGAAGGCCGGCGGATTCTTCTTCGTTGTCTTTGGCGTGATCGTGCTCATTTCCTCGTTCTTCACGATCAATCCGATCTGGAACTATGGGCCGTACGACCCATCGCCGATCTCCGCGGGCACCCAGCCTGACTGGTACATCGGGTTCGCTGATGGCGCGCTGCGCCTTGTTCCGCCGGGCCTTGAGTTTGTCCTGTGGGGTCACACCTGGTCGTTCAACATCCTCATCCCGCTCATCGTCATCGGTATCTTCATTGTTGCGGTCATGCTGTACCCGTTCATCGAGGCGTGGATCACCGGCGACAAGCGCGAGCACCACATCACGGAGCGCCCGCGAAACGCTCCGACGCGAACCGCGATCGGGGCGGCGGGAGTCACGTTCTACGCGGTCCTGTGGGCAGCGGCAGCCTCCGACATCCTGGCGACGCATTTCCATCTGACCATCGAGGCTGTCACTCACTCGCTGCAGGCGCTCCTGATCCTTGGGCCCATCATTGCGTACCTCGTGACAAAGCGCGTGTGCCTGGCACTCCAGAAGAAGGACCGTGAGATTGCCCTTCACGGCTATGAGTCCGGACGCATGGTGCGACTGCCCGGTGGGCAGTACGTGGAGGTTCACAAGGAGCTCAGCGACTACGAACGTTGGCGCCTCGTGGACTACCTGAACTACAAGCCGCTCATGATCCGTCCGGATGCACAGGGCCGCATAGCACCGATGCAACGTGTCCGCGCGGTGCTTTCCCGTTGGTTCTTTGAAGACCGCATCTCGCCGGCTACGCGGGCGGAACTTGAGTCAGGCGACAACCACCACTAAAAAACCTCGTTCAGGGAGCCGGCGCCAGGCACGCTATTCGTCGAAGCGCTTCTTCAGGAACTCCGCGGTCGAACGGTAATCAAGTCGTTCGTAGAACGCGGCACTCTTGAGGGTCGCGACCGTGAGTTGGCGAACACCCCGGCTCAAGCATTCCTCTTCAATCGCAGCCACAAGCTGGCTCCCGACACCGCGGGCCCGGGAGTGCTCGTCCACAACGAGTTCCTGAAGCTGCGCTGAGTCGCCATTCGTGT
>JBDTCD010000145.1:0-5751 GCA_039923755.1 Terrimesophilobacter sp.
GTTGCCCATGATCCTCGGGCTCATGATCGCGTCGATTGGCAGTGGTCTGCTCATCGCACGAACCGGGCGATACCGGATGTTCCCCATCCTGGGTACCGGCCTCATGGCTGCGGGCTTCCTGTACCTCAGCTTCCTGCAGTACAACTCGCCGTTCCTGTTTGTGGCGGGTGGGATGCTGTTGATCGGACTCGGCCTCGGCCAACTCATGCAGACTCTGACGATCGCGAGCCAGAACTCGGTGGGTATTCGGGACATGGGTGTTGCCACGAGCGCGTCCACGTTCTTCCGGCAGATCGGTGGGACGTTGGGAACAGCGATCATGTTGTCGCTGCTGTTCACCGTGATGCCGCTGAATATTCAGTCATCGCTGACGGATGCACCAACGCTGCGCAGTGCGCTGAACGCCGCGATGACGCCCGCCGTGGCGACCGCGCCGGAAAACAAGGCCATTATGGGCCTGATTTATACCAACATCGTGACTCCACTGGAGTCCGGTTCCCAGCAGGCCGCACACGCAGCAGGGGTGCAGGCTCTTGTGGCGCAAGGCGTACCGCAGGCGGATGCCGAGGCGAAGGTTCCCGCAAATCCGCTCGACTTCTCGCAGTCAAGCGTGCGCAACCTGGTTCTCGATAAGGCAGTCCCCGAGATCTCGAAGAAGCTCGGCGAGGCGAAAGGCGACTCCTCCGTCGGCGGAAGCAGTGCAATCAACGACACGTCATTCCTCAAGGGAGCAGACCCTCGCCTGACGAAACCGTTCCTCACCGGGTTCACGCAGTCCACCATCCTCATCTATTGGCTGGCGTTCGGTGTGGTGCTTCTGGCCTTCGTGCTTGCCCTCTTCTTCAAGACCCCAGAGCTGCGGGCGAAGTCTGCTCTGCAGGAGGCTGCCGATGACGCCCATGCGCAGCGGGAAAAGGACGCAGCTGAAGCCGCCGATGACGTTGAGGACGAGTTGACCCTGGTGCACTGACCTGGCCCTCTGAGTTGGCCCACTGCACTGGCAGATCCAGTCCGACCACGCACCATGCGGCATCGCGAAAACACCACGTGAAGACATCCGCATGGCCCACGTCTTGACATCTGAGTGCAATAGGTCAAAGTTTGTCCTGTGACACGGCGCGATGCCGCCCCGTGTAAGTCCATCCGGCGACCTTCCCGTCCATGCCAAACAGGCAGCAGAATCAGACGGAAGGACTACCCCCATGCAACTCCGATCCCGGCTTACCGCCGGTGCTTTAGCCGTGGTCGCCACGTTGGCGCTCACGGCAACATCGGCCGTAGCCGCCGATACGCACCACGCATCCGGCAACCAGTCATGGCATTCCCACTCGAGTGCGTTCGATCACATTTACGTGATCATGCTGGAAAACCACTCCCAGTCGAGCGTGATTGGCGACGTGAACGCGCCGTACATCACCAGTCTCGCCAACACGTATTCGATGGCCGACAATTACTATGGCGTCACGCATCCGTCCATGCCGAATTACATCGCGTCAATTGCCGGAGACAACTACGGTATCCAGGATGACAACGACCAAAATGTCGTCAACTTCGACCGCATGAACCTTGTCGATCAGCTCGAGGCACACCACATCAGGTGGGGTGCGTACATGCAGAGCCTGCCGGCCAACAAACTGGACCGCTCCGGTCCGGTGTTGCCCAATGGTAAGTCAGCGTCGCTCTACGCGAAAAAGCACAACCCGTTCGTCCTGTTTGATGACATCAAGAACAACCCCGCCCGGATGGCCAATATTAAGGACTATTCGCAACTGTCCGCCGACCTCAACGGACACCATGCACCGCAATATGTGTGGATCAGCCCCAACCAGTGCAATGACATGCACGGGGGGGTCTACGACACCATCGTCGGGTATGCGGAAACTCCCTGCCCCTACGGCAGCACGAAGGACGACGCGAATGATGCATCCTTGAAGCACAAGGCTGATGCATTTGTACATACCGCCGTCGACACCATCATGGGGTCGAAGGCATGGACGAAGCACTCCGCGATCGTCATTATCACCGATGAGAACGACTACACCGGGAACACCACGAATGGCGGCTGGGAGAGCACCAACAGTTGCTGCGACTCACCTTATGTCGGTGCGGCAGATCCCAGGATCAGCGCGGCGTGGCCCGGCGGCACCTACGGTGGCGGACTCATTCCGGCAATTGTCGTGACCGGTTCCGGTCCTCGGCACGTCGTCGATCACACTCCGTACAACCACTATTCGCTGTTGACCACGATCGAAGACAACTGGCACCTGGGTCATCTTGGCCATGCGGGTGACACAGCTGGCGGTGTCGTGCCGATGTGGCCGATGTTTGCAGAGAAGGAGTAAGGGCGCACACCGCGCACTATTTATGCCCGCGGAGTGGGCACCGTCGAGAGTAAATCCGCGGTACCCACTTCGGCTTTCCGAAACCCTCGTATCATGACGAGGGTGCCCACTCCGGCGAACGTCTCTGAGCGCAGAGCTTCTGCTCCACGCGTGTCGGCAACCGTATTGGTTGTGCGCGACGATCCCTTTGAAGTCTTGATGGTGAGTCGCGCAGCCCGCGGGGCCTTCCCGTCGGCTCTCGTGTTCCCTGGTGGCGTGATCGATCCCGACGACGGTGACGACGCCTGGCGCGAAGTCGTCGACGACTTCGACGACGTGGATCACGGCGAGCGCGCACTGCGCATTGGCGCCGTCCGCGAAGTGTGGGAAGAGACCGGCATCCTCATTGGGCAGCACCGCGCGCCGGCGCGAAACGGCCAGCCGTTTCGGGAAGCACTCGACTTAGCCAGCTCGCGTATCCGTCTCGACGCGCTCACTCCGTTCGCGCACTGGATCACCCCGGACTCCGAGCCGCGGCGATACAATACGCACTTTTTCCTCGCTGTTGCACCGAGCGGCCAGGAGGCCGTGCCGGACGGCGGCGAAACACTCGATTCAGAATGGATGTCCCCGGCGCACGCGGTGGAATTGGCGCAGTCCGGTTCCCGTCCGATTATCTTCCCCACGATGCTGAACCTCGCCTTACTGGCAGAAAGTGCACACAGTGCGGAGGCAATCGCGTCTGCCCGGGCCCGACCACGCGTCACGGTGCAACCCGACTTGACGCTCGGAGACGACGGGCGACGCCGAATCGTAATCCCGTCTGAGGCCGGCTATGGAGTCACGGAATGGTTCGACGGCCGCTGAACGGCGTGCGCCCGCAGGTTAGTTCGTCGTGACGTTCTCGGTAGGCAAAGCACCAGCGGTGACTGCGGTCGAGTGGCGCCGCCAGACTCGCCAATCCTCTTCACGGAGCCACACATCGGTGATGATGAACGGTCCGCTCCGATCGGTGCCGAGCACGGTTGCCCCCATGTCGATCCGTTGGAACGAAACTGCGGTCCCGTCACTGACATCGAGAAGGCTCTCCCCGACGTTCCACGAGTGCACGATGTAGTCGGGGAGCAGCGCCAGCCAGTTAGCCCTCGGCATGACCATCAGGGTGGGATTCGTCGTCACGAGGGCGTAGTCGGGATGGAGTACCGAATCCGCAAGTTGCAGGTCGCGATCGAGGACGCATCGCTCATACGCCGCCATCTGGGCAAGCAAGCCGCCATCGGTCATGTTGCTGATCATGGCACGACGGACCTACGAGCGGTAGGCCCCCAAAATTTTAGTCCGACACTGGATTACACACGTGTCGCCGGCTCACGTTGGGGCGGCTGCGGCGATTCGGTCTCGGCGGTCGGTGGCGGTGTTGGGCAGGAGTTGTCCGGCACGCACGAGTTGCCACCCGAGAGCTGCGATACCGAGGTGATGATGTACGCGGGGGCAAAACTCTCGCCATCTTGACAGACAACATGTTGGGAAGCTGTGGAAGTGCGCCCCACCGCGAAGCCGGTCGCTACCGCTGTGAGGATAAGTGTGCCAACTCGAATCCACTACGCTCCGCACAGGCTGCCGAGGTGGGACAAAGCGAACGTGCCCTTACCGTCGACGAGTACCATTCGTTTCCCCCTGGCCATGTCGAAGATGTCGGCGTTGTCGGCCGTGTCATCGAAGGCATTAAGATCACCAACCAACAGTTGAACGCCCTCGAGACCGAACGCCTGCACCGACACGCCTTCCACGGCGAATGGAACTCCAGGATGCGCCCCAGCTCCGGAGAGAACACAACACGACCGAGACAGTCCCCGTAATTTCTCTGCGAGTCCTAACGAGTGACTTTCCCTCCGAGGGAGGCGATCGGGGTGACGAACATCGGGCGCGCCAGAACCCAGCCGATGATCGTAACGACGAGGGACGCGGCGAAGTACCAAAAGCCCACCCAACTTGCCTCATCGCGCGCCGCGTACATGACGTTGAGATTGCGCAAGGCACCCGTGGAGAGCACCAGGGTGACGTGGATGATGATGAAGGTCACGAAGTAGAGCATCACCACGAGGTGGATCTTGCGGACAATTTCGTTCGAAAAAACCTTGGACAGGCGCCACTCGGATTTCCAGGCCGGGGAGATCCTCGCCCCGGTGAGAATGGCCAATGGGGCTGCGAGGAAGACGGTGGTGAAGTAGGCCAGTACCTGCAGGCTGTTGTAGGAGGCCCATCCACTGTGGGAAGGGATCTCCAGTGAGAGGTATTGCAACCCGACCGAGAGCGCGTTGGGGAAGATCTCCCAACTCGTGGGTACGATCCGCATCCAGTGTCCGGTGGTGAAGATCAGCACCGCGAACACCACCCCGTTGGCCAGCCAAAATATTCCCAGACTGAGGTGCAGCCACGTGTCCATGCTGATACGTTGCGGCCGATTGCCCCAAAAGCGCGAGGGTTTCTTGGCCGTCCATTGCGCTTTCGGGTGGCTGTTCGTGCGGATAAGCCAGCCGGTGCGAATGATGAGCACCATGAGGAACATGTTCAAGAAGTGCTGCCAACCCACCCATCCCGGGATGCCTTCCGGGGTGGCCGCGGGCTGGGGGGAGGCACCGGGGTAGGCCTGGATGAAGCCCTCTATCGCGTCCATTCCCCGCAACCAGCGGGCGAGTAGCACCACGAGCAGTAGTATCACCAACCCGGCGGGGATCGCGATCGCCAGTTGCTTTATCTTGCCCATCGGCTGCTTCGTCGTGCTCACTGCCACTCCTTCCGAGCACACTGATTCTGCGAAAAATCGTGCCGCCGGCGACGGCGGGGGTTCAGCCGGCGGCGCTCGCAATCAATCGAGTGCGTCCAGCAGCGCTGAAAGTACCTCGTGCATGTCGCCGATGACGGCGTAATCGGCCTTGGTCACCATGGGCGCCTCGGCATCGGTGTTAATCGCGATGATCGTCTTGGCCGAGGAGCAGCCCGCCCAGTGCTGGGCGGCCCCGCTGATCCCAAAGGCAAAGTAGACGTCCGGCGAAATCCGGGTGCCCGATTGTCCTACCTGCTCGTAGTGTGGACGCCAGCCCATACTCGTTACAACGCGGGAGACGCCGACAACCCCGCCAAGTCGCTTGGCGAGCCGATCCGCACCCGAGAAACCATCGGGACCTCCGGCGCCGCGCCCGACTCCGATAACGATGCGCGCTCTCGCCAGGCCGGAGCTGTCACCGCTCGCGTGGGCATCGATCCGCGCCACCTGGGCCCGCAGGTCAGCGGGAGTGATCCCCGCGGTAAACGGGCGTCTCTTTGCCGCACCAGGGTTGGCCGCGAGTTCGGCCTCGATTGCGTGTCCTGCGACGGTCAACACCGCGGGGGTCGCATCCAAACGCATCCGTTCGAGGACAGTCCCCCC
>JBDTCD010000146.1:0-7277 GCA_039923755.1 Terrimesophilobacter sp.
GATTCTTATGCTGCCTACTATTCGCGCTGGTCGCTGACCTGGGAAGCCCAAGCGCTTCTCCGGGCGCACGGCGTTGCGGGAGACGAATCACTGATTGCCGACTTCGAGCGACTCGCGGATGGTGTGCGCTACCCGGCATCGATCACAGAGTCGGATCTGCGCGAAGTGAAGCGCATCAAAGCGAGAGTCGAATCAGAACGCTTGCCGCAGGGCGCCGAACCATCTCGGCACCTGAAGCTCGGACGCGGCTCACTCAGCGATGTCGAGTGGCTCGTCCAGCTGCTCCAGTTGCAGCATGGTGCTGCTGTCAAGGGTCTCCGCACGACCTCGACGTTGGAGGCGCTTGCTGTCGCACAGGAGACGGGACTTCTCTCCGCATCCGATGCGCGAACGCTTCGGGCGGCCTGGGTCTTCGCTTCGCGCACCCGTTCGGCGCTCACGCTGTGGACGTCGAAGACCACTGATGTTCTCCCCATCGACCGCGCGCAGCTCGACGGCGTCGCGCGACTCATGGGGTACGCGCCTGGTTCAGCAAGCCGACTCGAAGATGACTACCTGCGCGTCACGCGACGCGCGAGGCAGGTCTTCGAGGCCCGCTTTTATGGTGTCGCTGTTTAGACCCCGTAGTACAGCTCGTACTCGTAAGGGTGCGGACGCAGCGACATCGGTGCCAGTTCCTTCTCGCGCTTGTACGCGATCCAGGTGTCAATGAGGTCCTGCGTGAAGACACCACCCTGGAGGAGGAAGTCGTGGTCCGCTTCCAGCGCCAGAAGAACGGCGTCGAGTGACACCGGCAACTGCGGAATACCCTTTGCCTCTTCGGGCGGAAGCTCATAGAGGTCCTTGTCGATCGGGTCGAGCGGCTCGATCTTGTTGCGGATGCCATCGAGCCCTGCCATCAATTGGGCAGCAAAGCCGAGGTATGGATTGCCGGAGGCGTCGGGGCAGCGGAACTCGATGCGTTTGGCCTTAGGGTTCGTACCGGTAATCGGGATGCGGATAGCGGCGGAGCGGTTTCCGGCCGAATACACGAGGTTGATGGGAGCCTCGTATCCCTTGACGAGCCGACGGTAGCTGTTAATAGTCGGGTTCGTGAACGCGAGCACCGCCGGGGCGTGTTTGAGCAAGCCGCCGATGTACCAGCGTGCGAGGTCGGAGAGACCGCCGTAGCCGCTCTCGTCATAGAACAGCGGTGTTCCACCATTCCAGAGCGACTGGTGCACATGCATGCCTGAACCGTTGTCGCCGAAGAGCGGCTTCGGCATGAACGTTGCCGTCTTACCCCACAACTCAGCCGTGTTCTTCACGATGTACTTGAACTTGAGAATGTCATCTGCCGCGTGCAGGAGCGTGTCGAAGCGGTAGTTGATCTCCGCCTGGCCACCCGAACCGACTTCATGGTGGGCGCGCTCGAGGATCAGGCCGGCATCGATTAGCTTAAGGCTGATGTCATCCCGCAGGTCCGCTTGCTTGTCAACGGGACTGACCGGGAAGTAACCGCCCTTGAACGGTGTCTTGTTCCCAAGGTTGCCGCCCTCCTCTGCCCGACCGGTGTTCCAGGCGCCTTCTTCGGAATCTACCGAGAAGAAGCTCGAGTTCGGTTTCACGTCGTACCGCACGTCATCGAAGATGTAGAACTCCGCTTCGGGGGCGAAAAATGCGGTGTCGGCGATTCCGGTCGATGTGAGGTACTTCTCCGCCTTGCGTGCCACTTGACGTGGGTCGCGACTGTAGATCTCGCCGTTGCGTGGGTTGTAAATGTCGAAGAGCATGACCAGGGTGCGTTCGGCGCGGAATGGGTCGACGAACGCGGTGGTGACATCCGGAATCAACTGCATATCCGACTCATGAATCGAAGCGAATCCGCGGATGGAGGAGCCATCGAAGAGTTGTCCGACGGAGAAGAACTCGTGGTCAACGGCGGCTGCGGGAATGTTGAAGTGCTGTTGGACCCCAGGGAGGTCGGTGAACCGCACGTCCAGGAATTTGACGTCGGTGTCCTTGATGAACGACAGTACTTCGGACGGGTCACTGAACATGGGAGGTCTCCTTGGCCTGAATGCGGATGACGGTTGTCTCATGCAACCAGTGCGACTGTACGCGCCGCCAGTTTCGTGACGGTATCACGAGTGTTTCGCCCATGTTTCGGGGCTCGAATAGGATCGAAGAGTGTCCGCCGCCAATCCAGCCCTTCCCCCAGCTGGGCAGCGTTGGCCGGGCGAGCGGCTTGGACTTCCGGAGAGCGGCCCACGGTCGATTGGCCGGCCAGGACGCCGCATCGGCGCGCTCGTCATCGACTGGGGGCTCAGCATCATCGTGTCGGTGGCATTCTTCCACTACGACGGATTTGCGACACTGGGCATCTTCGCCCTCACCCAAATCGTGTTTCTCACCCTCGTGAGCGGCAGCATCGGGCATGTTGTGTTCCGGATGCGTGTTGTGTCGATGACCGGCGGCTGGATCGGCGTACTGCGCCCCATCGTAAGGACGCTGCTTCTGTGTGTCGTCATTCCTGCGCTTATCTGGGACCGTGACCAACGGGGCCTTCACGATAAGGCGGCCGGGACCGTTCTCGTGCTGCGTTAACGGCTCGCCACGGCACATCAGGCACGACGCTGGGCGCGGGCCTTCATCGGGTCGATTCCCTTGGGGATCGGCAAGTTCGGGCCTTTGTGCAGCGAGCTCACTCGATTGCTGACGGCGTAGATCTCGGCCTTATTGAGCGCTTTCTTGAAACGTCCGAGCCGTCGGGCAAGCTTGTGCAAAGGGATCGCGTTGTCATCCGGCCCCACCTGCAGGACATTGACCGGAACGTTCGGAAGGATGCGCGTGATCTTACGGCGCTCATCATCGACCATCTTCTGGGTACGTGTCGCTGGTCCTTCGCCGATGAGAACCACTCCGCCCTTGCCGACGGCGCGATACACCGCGTCCTGAGTTTTCGGGCTGATCGCGATCGGCATTTCGCTCCCGGTCCATCCTCGGGGAAGTGAGCTTTTCAGCACTGCACCGACGGCACCGGGCTGGCCGGCGATTTGCGAGTATGCGGCCCGCTCGGCTTTACGCCCGAGGATGACGAGGAACGCGAGGAGGCCGCCGAGCACGCCGGCAACAACCCACAGGATGATTCCGGGCACGTTGCCGTCCGACAGGACAATACCGAGGACGATACCGACCAGGACAGGAAGCGCGAACCCGAGAGCCATCCACCAGACAGCCGTCGTGTCATAGCGCCTGGTCATCTGGAAGACCTGGTACATCTGCTTGAGGCGACCGGGTTCCTTGGCGGATTTGGCGGCCTTGGGGCTTGATTTACTCACTCGTGCCATGACTCCAACGATACCGGCTCCACTCCCGCACTCGTGCGCCGTCGGAAGGTTAGGCACAGTTTGCCGGAGTGTGCGGTCGGCAGGAAGGTTTCCCACGCAGGATGAGCTTCGTGGACTCCCTCGGCGGCTATCGGATCGTGAGACAACTGGGCATCGGCGCGCACAGTGACGTGTGGCTGGGCAGTGATGGATCGGCGACGGTCGCAATCAAGGTTTATCGTGCGAACGCCGGAAAGGCCCGAATCGATGCGGAGATCGAGGCGCTCGGCAGGACCTCGCACCGGCACCTCCTCCGACTCGAGGATCTGGCCATGGGACATGCAGGGTTCCCATGCCTCGTACTTCAGCGGCTATCGCCACTCAACCTTGGGCGGTTGCTCAGCAGGTCGCAGCCAACCACGGCAGAACTGGTGACCATTCTTGCTCCACTTGCGCGAGCCGTCTCTGAACTGCACCGCGTCGGTGTCGCTCACGGTTCCATCCAGCCGTCTTCGGTGTTGTTTGATGATTCAGGCGCTCCCGTGCTTGCCAGCTTTGGTGCGGCCACATTGTTTGGTGAGTTCCCGAGAGATCCAGACGGGAACAGCCTTCCCCCCGCCAGACTGGCCCTGGAAAAATCAGTGGCCACCGATCTGGACAGCCTCGCCGCACTGTGCACCATGGCGCTCAGCACCACGAGACAGGCAGGCCGACCTCCTGCGGTGGACACCGACTTCGCCCGCTGGGTGGCGGATACCTCCCGTCGCGACACGTCGACTTTTGCAGACGAGCTGGCTGAACGATTGTTTCGTCTGGCGGAACCTGCGCCGGTGCGATTCACGGTATTCGACGGGACTGCGGAGCCAGGTGGGATCCCGCAGCGGGTTCTCGGCAGCCAGAAGGCCGCCCCTCAGTCGGCCAAGGAAACGTTGCCGGCGTCGACCACGGATGTCGCTTCGATCCTTCACCTGCCCGACAACATCGTGAGTTCTGTGGTCGATGGGGTGGACCGAATGCTGGAGCGGGGGCCACTTGCCGTGGCAAAGAACCGAGTCGTTGATGCCTTGCGTCCAGTGCGTAGGCCGGTGTGGATCGTTGCCGGGATAGTTGCTGCGGGGGTAGTGGCGGCCGCTGCGATCCTGCCGACCGCATCGCTGGGATCCCCTGCCCCGATAGTGGCACCGCCGTCCCCCGCACCAGAGCATGCCCTGTCACCTCCGGCAATCACCGCTGACGATCCCGCAACAGCGGCACTGGCATTACTGGGTACCCGTGCATCGTGTTTCACGACCAGATCCGTACTGTGCCTCGATGCGGTCGACCAGCTTGGTTCTGCCGCCATGGCCTCGGACACTGCGCACGTGCGGTTGCTGCAGCGTGGCGGATCTGTGGATGGCTCAACCGTGCTCTCGACTGAGTCCGCCCCAAAGAATCTTCAGGTCGACGTGATCGAGCGGCTCGGTGACACTGTGCTGCTGTCGGTGACCGATGTAAATTCGCCCCAGGGCGCTAACACGCTGTCGCTGCTGTTGATCAGGCTCGATCAGGGGTGGCGAATCCGCGACCTCGTGGTCGCGGCTGTCACCGACTACTAGGAGATTCCCAGTGATCCCCGGAAATCGCCAGCTTCCAACCGATCCTTCACCGCTACCAGGAACCGTGACGCATCCGCGCCGTCCACGATGCGGTGATCATAGGAGAGCGCGAAGAACGCCATGGAACGGATGGCGATCGCGTCGAGACCGTTGTCGGTAACGACAACCGGCCTCTTCGTCACGATGCCGGTGCCGAGGATGGCTGACTGCGGGAGGAACACGACAGGTGTGTCGAACAGCGCGCCGCGCGAGCCCGTGTTGGTCACGGTGAAAGTCCCACCGGCCAGCTCGTCCGGTTTGAGCTGGTTGTTGCGTGTCCGGTCCGCCAAATCAGCGATCTCCCCGGCGAGCTGGGCGAGGTTCAGGTCCCCAGCGTTCCGGATCACCGGGGTAAGGAGGCCGCGTTCAGTGTCCACGGCAATGGCAATGTTCTCCTGGCCCGGGTAAACGATACTTTCGCCATCAATCGTGGCGTTGATAATCGGATAGGCCTTGAGGGCTTCCGCGGCTGCGAGGGTGAAGAACGGCAGGAAGGTGAGTTTAAGGCCGGTTTTCTCCTGGAACTCTTCCTTCACTTCGGAACGGAGGGAGGCAACAGCCGTGACGTCAACTTCGACAACGGTGGTGAGTTGCGCGGACGACTGCATCGAGACCACCGCGCGCTCGGCAACGACCTTTCGAAGTCGCGACATGGGGACGGTGGTACCCCGCAGGGCAGAGGTCGCTAATGACGTGCGTGCTGGAGCCTCGGTCGGAGCGGCAACGTACGCCGCGGAAAGCACATCCTGTTTGCGGATGCGTCCACCGATTCCCGAACCGTTGATCGTCGCGAGATCGATGCCGCTCTCATTGGCCAGCTTCCGGACCAGAGGAGTGACATATCCGGCACCAGCAGGTGACAACGGTGCTACACGTGATTCAGCAGGCGCAGCTGCTGTCTCGGGTTCGGTCGGCGCCGCGGTTGCGACCTCGGATGCCGGGGGGGTCTCCGCCACGGGTTCCTGAACTACCACGGGTTCCTGAACTACCGCAGGTTCCTGAACTACCGCAGGTTCCTGAACTACCGCAGGTTCGTGAATTGGTTCGGGCGCGGGAGCGGGAACGGGCGCGGAGAGCGGAACCGGGGCGATGGGGGGAGCAGGCACCGACGCCGGTGCTGGAGCCCACTGGGCCGCAGGCATGGGAATGGCGCCCTGCGCTGGCGCCCACGGTGATTCGGGCGCCGGAACTTCGTGAACGGGTGCTTCCGCCTGGGCAGTGTCGCTTGCGGGCGTTTTGGGCGCTGCTTCTTCAGCAACAGCTGCCTCAGGCGCTGCTGCCTCCGCGGCAGGGGCCGCCGAGACAGCCGCTTCAGTCACAGGTGCGTCAGTCACAGCCGCTGCGTCTGCGGCAGGTCCCTCTGGGGCGGAGGCGCCGCCTGATCCGTCGCCGATGGTGGCGAGGGGGGTTCCGACCTCGACGGTCTCGTCTTCGGCGACAAGAATCGCTTCGAGCACTCCAGCCACGGGGGATGGGATCTCGGTGTCGACCTTGTCGGTGGATACCTCCACCAACGGCTCATCGACTTCGACCCGATCGCCGACCTTCTTCAACCAACGGGTCACCGTTCCTTCGGTGACACTCTCACCGAGTGCCGGGAGGTTGACGGATTCGCTCATCAGTGGTGCTCCTTCAAGACCGTGGTTATCCCCAACAGCATAGTTCGCTTACTCACTCACATTGCGTGAAGTGGCTTGCCCGCCAAAGCCAGGAAAGCCTCGCCAAGCGCTTCACTCTGTGTCGGGTGGGCGTGGATCAGTGGTGCAATGTCTTCGGGGTAGGCTTCCCAGTTCACGGCAAGTTGCGCTTCGCCGATGAGTTCGCCCACTCGCGCGCCGATCATGTGGATGCCGACGACGGGCCCGTCATTGACCCGCACGACCTTGACCGAACCCGATGTCCCAAGGATGGCGCTCTTTCCATTACCGGCAAGGTTGTAATCGTAGGAGGTGACCTTGTCGTCGCCAAACTGTTCCTTCGCCTTGGCCTCAGACAGTCCGATGGAGGCCACTTCGGGGTCTGAATAGGTGACCTTGGGAATGTTGAGGTCAGAGATCACGATGGGGTTCAAACCTGCAATTTCTTCCGCGACAAAGATGCCCTGTTGGTATCCGCGGTGAGCAAGTTGGAGGCCAGGAACGATATCTCCGACCGCGTACACGCCGGGAATGCTTGTGGCAAGGCGCTCGTTGGTGAGCACGAAACCACGATCCATGGTCACGCCGACTTCTTCGTAGCCGAGGTTGGCTGTGGACGGGCCGCGGCCGACGGTGACGAGAAGAATCTCGGCCTCGACGGTTTCACCGTTTTCGAGGGTGACGACGACTCCCGAATC
>JBDTCD010000147.1:0-8917 GCA_039923755.1 Terrimesophilobacter sp.
CCGGCCAACGACGGCAAGCCGTACATCAAGTCTTGACGACTGCTCCGTCGCAGGTATCCGTCCGTTTCAGACCAGGAGGAACGTGGGCTGCGATCGCGGTCGTTCTGGTTGCACTCAACCTGCGGCCGGTGATCGTCGCCGTCTCACCGGTGTTCGACACGATCAGTTCAGATCTGGGCCTTACGTCGGGTCTCGCCTCTCTCCTTGTGACGCTCCCTGTGCTCTGCTTCGGCATTCTCGGACCGCTCGCTCCGCTCCTGGCCGGGCGAATCGGTTTCGAACGCAGCCTTGCACTCGTTCTCCTGGCCATCATCGCCGGCTCTGCCCTGCGCATCATTCCGAGCATTCCGGCATTGTTCGGGGGAACTATTCTCGTTGGTGCAGGTATCGCCGTGGGTAACATCCTTCTGCCGGGGCTCATCAAGCGCGACTTCCCTCACCGCTTGGGCATCATGTCCGGGTTGTTCTCCATGTCGCTCGCTGCGGGCGCGACTCTCGCGGCTGGCATCACCATCCCCGTCGCCACAGCGGCCGGGTGGAGTTGGAACGAAGTGCTTGCAGCCTGGGGACTGTTCGCCGTTCTCGGGCTCGTGTGCTGGATCCCGGCCCTCTGGCATTCGCGGGGGGCGGCCGGTCATCCGTCGACACTCGGCATCACGCTGTCCCGCGACCGGGTCGCGTGGCTGGTCACGATCTTCTTCGGCCTGCAGTCGTTCAATTTCTACTCGACGACAGCGTGGCTGCCCACAGTTCTTATTGGTTTCGGTTACGACGCCGTCTTCGCTGGACTGATGCTCTCCCTTGTGAATCTGGTCAGCATCCTGCCTGCCCTTCTCGTTCCTCTCCTGCTCGATCGGATGAGGAGCCAGGCGGCGTTCACCATCGTCGTGTCACTGTGTAACATCGCTGCGGTCGGCGGTTTTCTCGCGATGCCGGGAACAGCGGTGCCGTGGATGGTGCTCCTCGGGCTTGCGCAGGGGGCCGGTCTTGGGCTCGGGCTCACCTTCATTGTGCTGCGCTCTCCGGACGCCGCACATGCCACAAAGCTCTCGGGAATGACGCAAAGCTGGGCTTACCTGTTCGCTGCGACCGGACCTCTAGCACTCGGAGCATTGCGCGACCTCACCTCCGCATGGGTGATACCGCTCATGCTGTTGTTGGTGATGCTCATCCCGCAGTCGATTACCGCGTACATGGCCGGACGACCCGCCTTCGTGGGTGGGTTCGGGGATAGATTGAAGGCAACGGAAGGATGACCATGACCGACGTTGACTGGGATGGACTGCGCGACATTGCGAAAGAGGCAATTATGCATTCCTATTCGCCTTATTCTCACTTTCCGGTGGGTGCGGCAGCGGTGGTGGATGACGGGCGCGTCATCTCCGGATGCAACGTGGAGAATGCGTCCTATGGGCTCGGGCTCTGCGCCGAATGTGCACTCGTGTCGAGCCTGCACATGACCGGGGGTGGAAAGCTCGTCGCGTTCACCTGTGTGGACGGCCACGGCAACATCCTCATGCCGTGTGGGCGTTGCCGCCAGTTGTTGTTCGAGCACTCGGCACCGGGGATGTTGCTCGAGACGGTGTCCGGAGTGAAGACGATTGACGAGGTCATCCCGGATGCTTTCGGCCCCAGCACGCTCGAGGAGTACAGTTCGTGAGCGCACTCGAACCGTTCGACACGGTTGACCTTATTCACGCGAAACGCGACGGGAAGAAGCTCAGCACCGCACAAGTGACCTGGCTTGTCGACGCGTACACCCGCGGTTTCGTCGGCGATGAGCAGATGGCCGCGATGGCGATGGCGATCTTCCTCAACGGGATGGATCGCGACGAGGTGCGCGATCTCACCCTTGCCATGATTGCTTCCGGAGAGCGGATGAGCTTTGACGGGCTGTCGAAGAGGACGGCCGACAAGCACTCCACCGGCGGTGTCGGCGACAAGATCACGCTTCCGCTCGCCCCGCTCGTCGCGACTTTCGGGGTCGCGGTTCCGCAGCTCTCTGGGCGCGGCCTTGGACACACCGGCGGAACTCTCGACAAGTTGGAGAGCATCCTTGGCTGGCAGGCGGACGTCAGCGCAGAGGCGATGCGAGCACAGTTGGAGTCGGTCGGAGCCGTCATCTGCGCGGCCGGCGCGACGCTTGCCCCCGCGGACAAGAAGCTCTACGCGCTGCGCGACATCACCGGCACTGTCGAATCGATCCCCCTCATTGCATCCTCGATCATGAGCAAGAAGATCGCCGAAGGGACCTCCGCGCTCGTGCTTGACGTGAAGTTCGGCTCCGGCGCGTTCATGCAGGATCCGGCTCGCAGCCGCCAGTTGGCCGAGACCATGGTTGCCCTCGGAACGGACGCCGGTGTCGCGACGACTGCGCTTCTGACAAACATGAACGTGCCTCTCGGCCTGGCGATTGGTAATGCGAACGAAGTGCGTGAGTCGGTGGAGGTCCTCGCCGGTGGCGGACCCGCGGATGTCGTGGAATTGACGATCGCGCTCGCGCGAGAGATGCTCGCCTCGGCAGGTCAGCCCGACGTGGACGTTGCGGCGGCTCTCAAGGATGGGCGCGCGATGGACACCTGGCGCGCGATGATCTCCGCCCAACACGGTGACCCGGATGCCCCGCTGCCGGTGGCGAAGGAAACGCACGTGGTGACGGCGGACCGGGATGGTGTGCTGGTCGAGCAGCAGGCACTCCCCTTCGGAATCGCCGCCTGGCGACTCGGCGCCGGACGTGCGCGCAAGGAGGATCCTGTGCAGCATTCAGCCGGGATCGACCTGCACGCGAAGCCGGGCGACACGGTCATGAAAGGGCAGCGACTCTTCACGTTGAACGCTGACGAACCGGCAAGATTCGAACGGGCGCTTGAGGCACTAGAGGGCGGATACCGCATCGGTTCGGCAGCCGACGAGGTGAACACCGGCGGCCCGCTGATCGCGGACCGAATTACCGCCTGATGACGTGTGTTGGTTGAGGGATTGCGGGAGGCAATCGTCTCGAAACCTGGCCGGTGTGGGTTGTGTTGGTTGAGGGATTGCCGGAGGCAATCGTCTCGAAACCTGGCTGGGTGGGGTTGTGTTGGTTGAGGGATTGCCGGAGGCAATCGTCTCGAAACCCGGCATAAAGTCAGTCAGCCCGGCGGTAAACCGACTTCCTGGCGCTCGCCGACGTCAGTGCCGGGAAGTCCCCGGCGATGAGAGCCTCACGTTTCCTGCGGGACCACCCTTGGATACGCTTCTCCATTGCATAGGCGTCGCCGACATCATCGAACTCTGCGCAGAACACCAGCTCAACTGGAATTCGCGTGCTCGTGTACGTGGCACCGTGCCCACTGTTGTGTTGCGCCAACCGTGAATCGATGTCGCGAGTACTCCCGACATAGTAGGAGTTGTCGGAGCAGCGAAGAATGTACACGAATGGCATGGTGGAGTATGGCATCTGGCAGCGTAGGGCGCGCACGTTGTCCACAGTGATTGAGGCGTGGTTTCGAGACGATTCGGCGTAGCCGAATCCCTCAATCAGCAAGAATTTGAGGCGTGGTTTCGAGACGATTGACTGCGGAACTCCCTCAACGCTCGGGGGGATTCCCAATGCGTTCGAGCGCATCGACGATGAGGCTCCAGAATTTTGCATGATCGAGGTCTGTCGCCGCATAGGTGTTGCCGTCCTCAGGTGCGGCCGAGCGGAAGTCGGCGACCGTCATCCCCAGCGTCAGGCTGCCGGTGAGTTCGATGTCGAGGGGCACGCGCACGACACTCATGACGCTCGGGTCGATGACGAGCGCGACGGCGCACGGATCGTGCACGGGCGGGTAGTCAAAGCCCTGGGCATCCTTATAGCTCTCCGCAAAGAACCTCAGCAGCTCGAGTACGAATTTGGCAGGCTTCGTGTCGACGGCGGCAATCGCCGCGACCACATCCGGGGTTGCGAGCGCCTGGTGGGTGAGGTCAAGGCCGACCATGGTCAGTTTCCACTTCTCGTTGAACACGATGTGAGCGGCCTCGGGGTCGATGACGATGTTGAACTCAGCTGCAGCGCTCCAGTTGCCCACGTGGTAGCCGCCACCCATGAGCACGACCTCCTTGACGCGGCCAGCGATTCTAGGCTCCTTGCGCACGGCGAGCGCGATATTGGTCAAAGCCCCGGTTGGCACGAGGGTGATGGTTCCCGTCTCATTCTGCATGATCGTCTCGATGATCAGGTCGACAGCGTGACGTTCATCCGCGGCGAAGGCGGGTTCGGGCAACTCGGGGCCGTCGAGGCCAGAATCTCCATGAATCGACTCGGCCACCTCCGCTTCCCTCACAAGTGGTCGGTGGGCGCCGGCTGCGAACGGGACTCCAGTGATGCCGGCGACCGTCGCAACGGCGAGCGCATTCCGGGTGACCTTCTCGATTGTCTGGTTCCCGTGCACCGTTGTCACGGCGACAAGTTCGATTTCCGGATTCCCGTGGGCGAGCAGAAGTGCGATCGCGTCGTCGTGGCCTGGGTCGCAGTCGAGAATGATCTTCGTCGTCATGAATGCATCATATATGAAAAATACATTCATATAGGTATAATTGTCGCATGAATGATCTCGTTAACCGTGGCCGCGACCGCATCGAATGGATCCGGTCACGGATGCCGCTACTCGCCGGCGTTCGCGCCCACTTCACCGAGTCGACGCCGTTCGCCGGACATCGCATCGGAATGTCGCTGCACCTCGAGCCGAAAACGGCAGTGCTGCTGGAAGCGCTCGCCGCGGGCGGAGCGGACATCATTGCCACCGGCAACCACGGGTCCACCCAGGATGATGTTGTCGCGTACCTGCGCTCGGCAGGAATGATCGTTTTCGGCAGCCGAGACGACACACTCGACCAGCACGCAGGAAATATCGCGAGTGTTCTCGACGCGGTGCCGGACATTCTTCTGGACAACGGCGCCGACCTTGCGGCGGGAATCGTTGCGCGCGGTTCCCAGGGCACGATCCTCGGCGGTACCGAGGAGACCACCTCCGGCGGCCTGCGTCTGCGCAACGAACTGGCCGGCGAGATCCCGTTCCCGGTCTTCGTCATCAACGACAGCATCCTCAAAGCGATCGGTGAAAACCGGCATGCCGTAGGCCAATCGGTCGTGGAAAGTTTCATGCGCATCACGAACCTCATGGTTCCCGGGCGCCGATTTGTTGTTGCAGGATACGGTTGGTGCGGCAGGGGAGTAGCCCAGTACCTGCGCGCATTCGGCGGGAAGGTTGCCGTCGCAGAGATTGACGAACTCAAGGCATTCGAAGCCGCACTCGACGGCTACCGGGTGGACTCGATGCGGACCCTTGCTGGGTGGGGCGAAGTATTCATCACCGCGACAGGGCAACCGGATGTCATCGGCCCCGAGATCTTTCCGCTTTTGCGCGAGGGCAGCGTCCTGGCCAACTGCGGGCATTTCCCCTGGGAAATCGACGTACCGGCTCTAAGGGCGGATGCCGTGTCAGTGCGCACCCTCGACGCGGCAATCGAACGGGTCGAATTCGCTGATGGCCGACACGTTATCCTCCTCGCCGAAGGGCGCATGATGAATCTCGCCGGACGCGAACCGAAAGGCAACTCGCTCGAGTCGATGGACCTCGGCTTCCTCCTTCAAACACTGTCGCTCGAACGTGTCGCGACCTCGGCCGTGAGCCTGCCCGCCGGGGCGCAACCCATTCCCGATGACCTGAACCGTGACATCGCCCGGCGCATGCTGGCTGCGATGGGCGCCGACAGGTAGGCGCCATGTCGTCCACCGACCAAAGCCAGAACTACGCTGTCCCGGCGCTCGACAAGGCGCTCGACATCCTCGAGTTTCTCGCCGATCAGGCAGGCGGGATCAGCCAGGGTGAACTTGCCCAGGCGGTCGGTCGCACGCCCAGCCAGATCTTCCGTGTGCTCCAGCGGCTGGAACGCCGTGGATGGATCGTGCGCGAGCGGCCGTCGGGACTTTACCTGCTCTCCACGCGGATGCTGGAACTCGCGCACCGCTACCCACCACTTCGCGGACTCATCGCCCTCGCACTCGGCCCGATGCGCGAGCTCACAGATGCTGTCCACCAATCGTGCAATCTCGCCGTACTCGATGGAAGCGCGGTGCGCGTGATCGCACAGGTTGAAAGTCCTGCGGATTTCGGCTTCCGAGTGCGAGTGGGTTCTGAGTTCCCGCTCGACACTCCCGCTGGCCGCGTCCTGACCGAAGGCGCACCAGCGGGATTCCTCCGCCAGGATGATGTGCTGCAACCGGGTATCACTGACCTTGTCGCTCCCATCGTGGATGCTTCGGGCGTCACTGTCGCCGCGATTACCGTCCCCTACATCGCCACGTCGTTCAGCGATCTTCCGATCGACGCTGTTCTGGGCGCGTTGAGACGCACGGGTGAGCTCGTAAGTTTGCGGGTACAAGGAGATACCGCCGAGCCGAGCCGGTAGATTTGCTGAATGACTGCTGACGCTTTTGAGCCTGCACCTGGCCGCGACTACACCCTGCGGAGCGGTGTCGTGGTGAACGCACTCCCGAAGGTGTCCCTGCACGACCACCTGGATGGCGGGCTTCGCGCGCAGACCATCATCGACCTCGCGGCCGAGCTGGACCTTGAGGTCCCTGCCCGCGACGCGCACTCCCTCGGCGCGTGGTTTTCCGCCCGGTCCGACTCGGGTTCCCTCGTGGAGTACCTGAAGACGTTCGACGTGACGATCTCCGTTATGCAAACTACGGAGGGTCTTGCACGGGTTGCGCGAGAATTTGTCGAGGACCTTCATGCGGACGGGGTCATCTATGGCGAGATCCGGTGGGCTCCTGAGCAACACCTCGCGCGCGGTCTCAACCTCGACCAGGTTGTGGATGCCGTCCAGGGTGGAATTGAAGACGGCATCGACGCCGTCGCGCGGTTGGGAGGCAGCATCCGCATCGGGCAGCTAGTGAGCGCCATGCGGCAGGCGGACAATGGCCTGGAGATCGCCCAACTTGCTGTACGCCATCGCGACCATGGGGTGGTGGGATTCGACATCGCCGGCCCTGAGGACGGGTTCCCGCCCAGCAGGATGCGCACAGCCTTCGACTACCTCGCCGAACAGTTCCTTCCCGTGACGGTGCACGCGGGAGAAGCAGCGGGCCTCGACAGCATCCGTAGCGCGCTTTTTGATGGCCGTACTCTGCGGCTCGGCCACGGAGTGCGGATAGCGGAGGACATTACCGTCGATGAGGCAGAGCACGGTAGCAGCTTCGTCACACTTGGAGCACTCGCCGAGTGGGTCAAGGACCGTGAGATTGCGCTTGAGCTCAGCCCATCCTCAAACCTCCAGACGGGGGCGATCGCTGCGTGGGGTTCGGAACTCGTCGATCACCCCTTCGACTTGCTGTACCAAATGGGATTCAGGGTCACGGTGAACACCGACAATCGGCTCATGAGCAATACGACACTGAGCCGTGAACTTGCGTTGCTTGCGAAGACGTTCGCCTACGACCTTGGGGATCTCGAGACGTTTCAGCTCAATGCTGCTGCGGGCTGTTTTCTTCCCGTCGAGGAGAGGGAAGAACTCTCGGACCGCATCGTGGAAGGTTTCGACGCGATTTAAGCGTGACAGGCTAAATCTTGAGTCTCATATACATCGGGTTGCCCCAAATTGCGCGGTAAGACACATACTTACCTGGTCGCGGCGAGTCGATCATCATCCCCGCTCCGGCATAGATGCCGATGTGGCCGGGGTAAACCAGAAGGTCACCCGGCCGGGCGTCGGCGACGGAGATCGGCACAGCGAGGGCGGCCTGCGCATGAACCATGCGAGGAAGATCGATCCCGAAGTTTTTGAAGACGTACTGGGTTAGCCCGTCGCAACTGAAACTCGTGGTCGGGCTGTTTCCGAAGCCGTAAGGGACAACTCCAACGAACTGCATTGCGAAGGCGACGACCGCCTCGCCGCTGTACTGCTGAGCCGGCGGGTTGAGGGTGATGAAACGGTTGACAAGAGGGTTGACAAAAGCTGGGATGGCGGCGACAGGCTTGGTAGCGCTGTAGCCGTCGCGCGAGACAGCGAGCTCCATCGTGGAGTACGCATCAACAGTCTGGATGGCAACTTCTTTCGGCGCTCTCAGACTGGCTTCTGCGCCGTCGCCCCCGTGGTTGAAGGCGTATGCAGGGAGTGCCAGGGTCGCCACGAGTCCACCGGAAACCGCGATAACCGCGAGCTTCACAATCTGGTTGCGGGCCTTACTGGAACTCACGCGGTGCGAACCTTTCTCGTACCTATCGGGTTTCCGGCGTTGCGCCGGCTCCTTACAAAAGCAACAAAGCAGAACCCCATCGTACATCCTGAGCCGTTCAGACCCAATCGGAGCATCGATATTCAGGTTTTTCTCAGCCCCGCGGTGGCGCTGACTAGCGGCCAAGAAGGTCGAATCGTGCCAGCGCGTCCGCATCGCGGGAGTAGGTCGCCGAGCTCCTAGCCGTGTCGAGAGCGGCCACCGGATCGGCCTCTGCTTCGGCGACAATGAGCAATCGTTCCGCTTCGGCTAGCCGGGTGCGGGCATCGGTTCCCACGCCGCCACGTCGCGTATTGATGAAGTTCCTCGTCGCACTCACTTGGCTTCGGGCGCCAACGAGTGCGCCGACGAGCGCAGTTCTCGCACCCTCGAGTCGTTGCGTCTGATTGCGCGCGATCGCCATGCTGGAATCCAGTTCTGCGTTTGCTGCGCGAAGAATTTCGAGCGTGTCGAGAGGATTGTGAAGCTCAGGGTCCGCGGTAAGCGCGTTCTCGACCTTGTGGATCGCTCGTCCCACTTCGGCGCCAGCATCGGCATCCGGTGGTGTGTCGCGCACCGCACGGGCCTGCGACAGGTTCGTTCGGGTGGACTCCCGCAGCGCAGTGACTGCGTCGCTGGCCTTGGTCAGTTCAGCCTGAAGTTCATCGATTG
>JBDTCD010000148.1:0-6385 GCA_039923755.1 Terrimesophilobacter sp.
GGTACGAGGACATGGTGACGGAAGCGGAGAAGACGAGGAAGCTCGACTTTGAGGAGATCGTCATCCCGGTCGGTCCTCGGCTTGGCTCCCAGGTTCTGGAGGCGAAGAAGATCGTCAAAGGCTTCGATGGACGCAAACTCATCGATGGCCTGAGTTTCACGCTTCCGCGTAACGGCATCGTCGGAATCATCGGTCCCAACGGCGTCGGAAAGACAACGCTGTTCAAGACGATCGTCGGGCTCGAGCCGCTGGATGGAGGTGAGTTGAAAATCGGCGACACCGTGCAGCTGTCCTACGTCGACCAAAGCCGCGGGGGTATCGACCCGAATAAGACCCTGTGGGAAGTGGTGTCCGATGGGCACGACTACATCACGGTGGGCAAGACGGAGATTCCTTCCCGCGCCTATGTGAGCCAGTTCGGATTCAAGGGGCCGGACCAGCAGAAGAAGGCGGGAGTGCTCTCCGGCGGGGAGCGCAATCGACTCAACCTCGCACTCACTCTCAAGCAGGGAGGGAACCTGCTGCTCCTCGACGAACCGACCAACGACCTGGACGTCGAAACCCTCAGCAGCCTTGAAAACGCACTCCTTGAATTCCCCGGCTGTGCTGTGGTCATCACCCACGATCGGTGGTTCCTCGACCGGACCGCCACGCACATCCTCGCCTGGGAAGGTACGGATGAGAACCCGGCGCACTGGCACTGGTTCGAAGGCAACTTTGATGCTTACGAAGAGGACAAGATCGTTCGTCTTGGCCCGGATGCCGCAAAGCCGCACCGCAGCACCTACCGCAAACTAACCCGCGACTAATGCGCATCCACATTGCGATACCACTTCGGTGGGGTGACCTCGACGCGTACAACCACGTTAACAATGTGCAGATGATGCGCATTCTCGAGGAGGCGCGTGTGCGCGCTTTCTGGGCACCCGAGGTGGGAGAGTCCGCGCCGACCGCAGTGCTGGAGGCCACGGCGGGCTCCGACACCATCACGATGATCGCGGGCCACATCGTGGAGTACGTCGCCCCGGCGGAATACCACCAGGAGCTGCTTGACATCCAGTTGTGGATAAGCGCGGTGGGGGGTGCGAGCGCGGACATCGCGTATGAGGTCTACTCGCAGGAGAAACTCGTGGTTCGAGCCGAAAGCACGATGGTGTTCATCGATGCCGCGACCCAGCGGCCGCGCCGGATCTCGGATGCCGAACGGGCCGCGTGGGAGCCATACTTCGGCGATCCGATCGCGTTCAAGCGCGACGCGAAGCTCGCGAGGCAGGGTCAGTAGCCGCTTCCCTTTGTCGCCATCTGGGTGATCTCCTTCCCGGTGGGGGCGACGACCCACCAGATTCCGCCAAATCCCTGTCCGGTCAGGTCACCTGCGGCGGCGTCTCCGACGTAGGTGTAGATCGGCAGGCCGTTGATCGTCACCTGCTTCCCACCGCCCACGGCGTTGATGGTCCCGATAGTTCCGGTCACGCCGGTCACCGTCGGAGCGGTCGTCGTCGCCTTCACGGCAGGCCACTGTGAGGCACAGCTACCTGTGCACGCGCTCGTGCCTGAGTTCGCCGTGTCCCGGTCGTACACATACACCGACATCCCTTTCCCATTGACGACGATGTCACCGAGGCTCGTCGACGCTGTGCGGAGGCTATTTCCGCCGCTCCCGTCAGCCGAGCCGCCCGCGGGAGCGGAGGGACCCGTCGCGCAGCCGACCAGCATCAGAACGGCCAGACTTGCAGTGCTCAACGTCGCGGCAACCAACTTGTTCATGCTCGTCTTCTTTCCATCCGGGTGACGCGAAGCGTGTCACCGCTACCGTGAAGAACGAAATGGGCGGGCGATCGGTTCAGCAGAATGAGAGGCGATATTGCTCATCCGAACGACCCGGTCCAGACCGCCGCAGCCCCGGACTCTCCGATCAGAATGATCGTCACGACGCTCCCGACTGCCGTAACGATGGCGGCAGCGTCGATCACGATGACGGCGGTCACCCGTAACCAAGGGGGGCCGGATGGCGCCAAAAAATACCAGAGCCACAGCACGCTCGCTACGACGAACATCGCGACGACCCAGGGCAGGAGCATCGGTCCGAGCGCGACGTGCTTCTCGATCAACGGGGTGGGCACGAGCCGTGCCTGCAACCATTCGCCCGCGGATGTGGTGAACGGCACCGCAATGAGCGCGATGAGAGCGATGAGCGGAGGGAGGAACCCGAGCCTCCTGCGCGCGGCGGGCCAGAAAGCGGAGAGCATCATGGCGAGGGCGGCGAGCGGAACAATGATCACGACAAGGTGCACAAGAAGCACGTGGATGGGCAGCCCGTTGAACTGATAGTCGATCATGCGGTCACCACCGATCCGCCGGATACGGACACCGGGACGGGTTCGAGTGCGCGACGCGCAGGGCCCTTGAGCACCGCGCCGGTTGCGGCGGCGAACCGTGAACCGTGGCAGAAACACTCGAACTCGCTCGCTACCGCCGAGACAAGGCAACCCTCATGAGTGCAGATCGCACTGAAAGCGACGACCTCAGCATCTTTCGGCCGAGCGAGGAGGATGTTTTGGCCGTCGACCGTGACGGCGCTTGTCCCGCCGACCGGAATCTGAGTCACCGTCGCCAGAGCTGTGCCGGGAGGAAGCGGTGACGCGCTCGGAGGCACATCAGGGGGCGTCTGGTTCGCGCCGACGCCAGGTGATGCGCTCGATCGCGGACGAGGATTGGGGCCCGGACCGGGGCCGCGCGTCGGAGGAATCGGCGCACACCCGGTGAGGATTACCGCCCCCGCTCCGAGAACGGCGGCGGTGCCCGTCGTGATGAGCGCACGTCGGCTGGGGTTTGTCACGGTCGGATCCTCTCGAGGAGTTGTCACAGTGTGCACGAAACAGATTGTTGTCCGGTTCATCGACGATGAACTATTTCTGCGGCGAGTACGTTGTTAACGCGAAGGAGATGGTAATGCCCTACGCGCGGCAGCGGTCAACAGGGCCCGAGCCAGCAGGTTCGGCCCAGGCCGAGTTGCTGCGCGTCCTCCACGACGAGCACGCCGCCGCTCTCTGGCGCTACACGATGTGGCTGTGTGGCGATCGGCAGCTCGCAGAGGATGTCGTCCAGGAGACCCTCCTGCGGGCGTGGCGACGACCCAAGGTGCTCGACCAGAGCGAGAACTCTGCACGGGCGTGGCTGTTCACCGTTGCGCGAAACCTCGTCACCGATCACTTTCGGAGCGCGAAATCCCGCTACGAGATCGGCACCGACTTGCTGCCGGAACGTGCCAGCAATGACGGGGTCGATGCCCTTCTCGACGCCTGGATCGTGTCCGATGCGCTCGCCGGGATTTCGACCGACCACCGGGCGGTCGTCGTTCGTGCCTATTATCGCGGGCAGTCCGTCGCCCAGATTGCTGTTGAACTGGAGATCCCGGAGGGCACTGTCAAGTCCCGACTTCACTATGCGCTTCGTGCACTGAGACTCGCACTTGAGGAGAAGGGCGTCACCGGATGATCGACCTCTATCGTGACTGGGACGGTGCGTACCTGCTTGGCTCGCTGTCGCCATCGGAGCGCCGCGAATATGAAGCACATCTTGCGGAGTGCTCGGACTGCACGGCGTCCATTTCCCAGTTGGCGGCTTTGCCTGGCTTGCTCTCGCTAGTGCCAACCCAGGACGTGGAGGAGGAGGTCGAGCAGCCGCCCGTTCCGGCGACCTTGTTGCCAAGGCTTGTTTCCGCTGTACAGCGCCGCCGTCGCGTTCGGAGGTTGGTGACCGGTCTTGCGGCTGCTGCCGTTGCTGCGGCGATCGTCGGCGTCCTCGTCTTTCCTAAACTTCTCCCCGCAGCGGTGCCTTCGGCGGACCCCGGCCAGCCAATTGCCGCCCTAACGCTCAGTCAGGTTGTTGCGAGCCCGCTCAACGCCGACATCCGGCTCATCCAGCACGAGTGGGGTACGACCATCCTGATGACCTGCCGGTATGGGCAGAACCCCAACGGGTACGTCAGCCCTGCCGCCTATGGGATGTACGTGACGGATGCCGCGGGAACGTCAACGCAACTCGCCACCTGGACGGCGAAGCCTGGAAGCACGGTCGAGCCCTCCGGGACGACAAGTCTCACTCTCGCTGACATCCGCTCAGTCGACGTCCGGGTTCTCGACTCTGGAGAGGTATTGCTTAAGGGCAGCCCCTAGGAGTCAATGCTCGGAACCCGGATCATGCCTTCTTGCGCAACGGACGCGAGCAGCAGCCCATCGCGGCGGTAGATGCGTCCCGTCGCGAGCCCACGACCGCCGATCGCGTTGGGCGACTCCTGCACGTACAGGAGCCATTCATCGACCCTCCCGAATCGGTGCCACCACATGGCGTGGTCGAGGCTCGCAACCTTGAGGCGAGGTGCTGCCCACGTGACTCCGTGCCTGCGCAGAATCGGTTCGAGCAGGGAATAGTCACTCGCATAGGCCAGAGCCGCGCGATGGATGATCCTGTCGTCGGGCAAACGATCGATGGCCTTCATCCAGATCGCCTGATGCGCTACGCGTTCTTTTGCGCGCTCAAGATATACCGGATCGCTGATGTGGCGCATGTCAAAGGCGCGCCCGGTCGCCCAATACTGGGCTATCGGATGGTCGATCCCCGAAAGCAGCTCTGAGTCGCTCGGGAGCGATTCGGGGTCGGGTATTCCTTCAGGCATGTCGATCTGGTGCTCAAGGCCCGGATCCTCATCCTGGAACGAGGCGATCATCGACAGGATCGGCAATCCGTTCTGGTAAGCCTGAGTTCGCCTGGTCGAGAATGACCGTCCATCGTGGATGCGATCGACCGCGAACGTAATCGGCTGCCCAACATCGCCGGGGCGAAGGAAGTATCCGTGCAGCGAATGGATGAACCGGTCATCTTCGACAGTACGCGACGCAGCGACGACGCACTGCGCGAGAACTTGGCCCCCGAAGACGCGGCCCATGGGCATCCACTGGCTCACTCCGGTGAAAATGTCTTCATCGGTGCGCGCTCCGTTGGTCTGAAGATCGAGCGCCTTGAGAAGTCCGGCGACAGGCTCATCCATTCAAACTCCTCGAAGGTCACTGCCTCGACTTACGCATGCCAGCAGATGTAGGTAGTTTAGAGGGCAGATGAGCAGCACATTCACCCTGGTCGATTCCCTCGCCCTCAGCGACCTGCAGACCTTTCTCGGTCGCGCCGGAAGGGTAGAGGACGGTTCCGTGCGCCTGATTGCAGGCTCCGGGGTGCTCGCCGCCTACGTGGCAATCTTTTATCCCGTGGGACTTCACGACGACACCCCGACCGTGCTCGGCTTAAGAACCTTCGCTCTCAATGGTCAGGAAACGTTTGACGCTGTCGTACCGGTGAGGTCCCTCCTCGAGCGCCTCGCGAAACGACGGGTCGAGGTCGAGGATCCGGCCGCTCCGATCACCGTCAGTATGCCCATCGAGGTCAACACGGTCGTCTGGGCCGCCATTTCGCCGCCACGCGGAGGGTGGCACGGCCTGGATCCGGTGCCCTCGCAACGCCTTGAATCCGTGGCGGACGCCGGCATCGCCGAAATCCGGGACACTGTTCCGGCCGGCATCGGTGAACAGCTTGTGCACCGTGCGAGGGCTGAAGTGTGGAGCCGGCCAATCGATGGATTCGAACACATCCCGGCAGGGGCCGCGTTTGCAACCCACACGCTTGGTTTTCTCTCACCACCTGAACCCGTGCGCGTCTTCGAGACGGGACCGTGGACGCGATTGAGCTCGAAGCGGGGTCACGTTCTCGTGCGCAGGCGAGCCTGGACGCTTCAGGCCTGAGCTTTCCCCTGCGTGCTACATGCCGAAGGGCGGCGGTCTAGTAACCGGGTGTGTTCGGGATCGACGCGAAGATCGTCGACATCGCCAGTCCGATGAAGACCAGCATCGCGATGACGAATACTACGTAGAGGATGATCGTCACCCACATTGGTGAGATTCCGTGTCCAGTGCGGCGCCGGACGACAACAGAGCGTCCGATCGTGTACACGATCGTCAGGAATCCCCAGGCCCAATGGAATGGCCTTTGTACGCCGCGATTCTTCAGTTCTTTCCAGTCCAGGTAGGAGAACCAGACGAAAAGCCCAAAGGAAATCCACCCGGCGAAAATGGTGAAAAGGTAACCGGGTGAGGCGATCATGCTAAGTTCGGCCTTCATCGGGTGCGACACATCGAAAGCCCGTGACCAGTCGATGGTGAAGAAGCCCAACGACGACACATATGGAAGGAACACGAGGATCCATATCCATATCGTGTTCCAGGAGGTGCCAGCTGGCGCCGTGAGGTCCCCGACCTCAGCGGAGTAGGGAGGCGCGATCGTCGGCTGAAGTGCCGCGCGGTTGTCTGTCCATCGCGTGCCGTCCCACCAGCGC
>JBDTCD010000149.1:0-11390 GCA_039923755.1 Terrimesophilobacter sp.
TGAGCAGGAGTTCGGTCGGCGGATCGGTCTTCGGCAGCGTGACAACCGGTGCGGCACCGCTCAAGTCAGTCGTCGGTACATCCGTTGTCCATGCAGCGGGCGTGGGCAACGGCACAGGCGTTGGGCTCGGAGAGTCGGTCGGCGCGGGTTCGACCTTTTTGATGTCGAACACGAACACGAGCGAATCGGTCGCCCCGACCCCAACATTCGGGCCATCGGCACCGAAACCATCGGCTGGAGGAACAATGGAAACCACGCGCGAGCCCACGGTTGAGCACTCCAGCGTTTTGACCATGCCGGCCAGAAGGTGTTTGTTATCAACAACGTAGGAGATCGCGCCCTTCTCGGAAAACGCCGAACCACCGAGCTTCTCCCCCGTCGCGGCGCTGTAGACGACGTAGTCGATCGTCGCCAGCATGCCGACTTTGAGGACCTTCCCCTTGCCTTCGGTGATCACCGTGCGCTCGGTTACCTTGGTATCGAGCGGCACAGGGATTGTCACCTTCGGTTCCGTGTTGGCCGCACCCGTCACCGTGATCTTCGATGACTGCGCTCCGGAAGGCGTCACCGCGCAGGCGGCGGCCGCTGGCGAACTACACGCGACCAGTGAAGCGCCGAGGATGCCGACGATGGCGAGGAAACTGAGAATTTTGGGCACGGCGCTGCTCTCGTAATAGCTGTTGGTGAAGGTGAACATTAGAGTATCCCGCCGAACTTATGGGAAGTCTGAATGAATGCGGATTCGAGCCTAGCGTTGCGATCACGCCACGACGATGTGTGGCTCGTGAAGCACCGGGAAATTCACAGAGTTCGCAATAAAACATTTGGCGCTTGCCTCTCGGTGGGCCTCCATCGCAAGATCCATCATCCCTGAGTCCGTAATGGTGACGAGAGGTCTCAGCACGACGGAGGTGAAATGTCCGCCACCATCGGGCGTCTGCTCCATCGTGCCAACTGCGGTGTCCGAGTATGCGGTCACGACAATGCCGCGGAGTACGGCCACATGCAGGTAACTGAGCATGTGGCATTGGCTCAGTGAGGCGACGAGGAGGTCTTCAGGATTCCAGCGGTCGGCGTTCCCGTGGAAGGTGCGGTCGGCTGAGCCGTCGATCGGATGCTTTCCTTCGACGCTGAGGAGCAATTCTCTGCCGTATTCGCGGTACCCGCTGGTTCCGGTTCCACGATTGCCGAGCCACTCGATCGTTGTCGTGTAGTGATGTTCAGGTCCCACCCTCTGCACGCTACCACCGGTGTTCCCACCGGTGTTCCCAGCATGGTCGGAGCTAGACTGGAACCACTATGACTGACACGCTTGCTCCTTCTGTCTCCGCGCCGTCCGTGACGGCGCCCTCCGCCTCCGGTACCTCGGAACTCCCGAACGAACGCCGTGTGGTGACCTCAATCCCCGGGCCGCGATCACGGGCACTTCACGAGCGACGCAACGCTGCGGTGGCCAGCGGTGCGGCATCCGGCTTCCCCATCTACATTGATCACGCGCACGGTGCCGTCATCGTCGACGTCGACGGCAACCAGTACATTGACCTCGGTTCGGGAATCGGCGTGACGACTATCGGCCACACGGATGACGCGGTGGTCGCCGCAGCACGCCATCAGCTGGGCCAACTCACCCATGGACTGTTCACGATTACGCCCTACGAGGGCTATGTGAAAGTCGCAGAGTTGCTCGCGGAGCACACCCCTGGCGATTTCGCGAAGAAGTCCCTGCTCGTGAACTCCGGAGCAGAAGCGGTGGAGAACGGTGTAAAGATAGCGCGAAAGTACACCGGACGCGACGGTGTCGCAGTGCTCGATCACGCCTTCCACGGTCGTACGAACCTCACCATGGCCATGACGTACAAGTCGATGCCGTACAAACTGGGCTTCGGACCGTTCGCCGGAGATGTCCACCACGCGCCGAACTCCTACCCGTACCACGACGGACTCTCCGGCGCAGATGCCGCGGCGCGCACGATCGCCTTCCTCGAGAAGACGGCCGGAGCATCCGATCTCGCGTGCCTCGTCGTCGAACCCATCCAGGGCGAGGGCGGGTTCATGGTTCCCGCCGATGGCTACCTGCCGGCACTGCAGAAATGGTGCACCGAGAACGGCATCGTCTTCATCGCCGATGAGATCCAGGCGGGCATGGCCAGAACAGGCAAATACTTCTCCAGCGAGCACTTCGGTCTCATCCCGGACCTCGTCCTGTCTGCCAAGGGCATCGCCGGCGGCTTGCCGCTCGCCGCGGTCACCGGCAGGGCCGAGATCATGGACTCCTCGCATCCCGGCGGACTCGGCGGTACTTTCGGCGGCAACCCAGTGTCTACCGCCGCGGCAATCGCCGTATTCGAATCCATTGACAAGAATGGGCTGCTCGGCGAGGCTAAGCGCATTGAAAAGACGCTGACGGCCGAACTGCGCCGGCTCCAGTCGACGTACGACATCATTGGCGACGTGCGCGGAATCGGGGCGATGATCGCCATGGAGTTCGTGCAGCCGGGTACCGGCGCCACCACGAAGGAACCGAACTCTTCAGCGGTGTCTACACTGTCGAAATACGCCTTCGAGCATGGTGTAATTCTGCTTACCGCAGGAACGTATGGAAACATCATTCGATTCCTGCCAAGCCTCGCCATCAGCGATGCGCAGATTCTGGATGCCGTCGGCGTGATCGAGGACGCGCTCGCCACGCTGTGAGTGACCACGCAGCCAGGCACGCTCTCGGCACCGAAGGCGTGGTCGAACTGGCGCGCCTGGAGCGAAACGGACTCGTCGAGTCTCGTCACGTGGGGGCTGCCATTGTTGTCTCTCCCGGTGGTGAGGTGGATCGTTCGCTCGGCGATGTCGACGCGATCGTGTATCCACGGTCATCACTCAAACCATTCCAGGCGATCACCGTGCTGCGGTCGGGGGTTTCGCTGGAGGGTGCGCAGCTTGTGCTTGCGTCCGCCAGCCACGCCGGCACGCCAGCACACGTCGCCGTCGTTTCGGAACTCCTGGCGCGTGCAGGCCTCACCGAGGACACGCTCCAGTGCCCCCTCGATTGGCCCGGCGACCCCGAGAGCGCGGCGATCGCACGCACGAGCGGGGACAAGCGCCGTATCACGATGAACTGCTCGGGTAAACACGCGTCATTCCTTTTGGCGTGCGTAGAGAATGGCTGGCCGGTCGAGACCTACCTCGACCCGGCCCATCCGCTTCAGGTGTCGATTCGAGGGACGATCGAAGAGTTCACTGGTGAACCCGTCGGCCATGTCGGTGTCGACGGATGCGGCGCTCCACTGTTCGCCGTGAGCCTGCGAGGTCTCGCAATCGCGTTCTCCCGCCTCGCTCGCGGCGTGAACGCCACCGGGCCGGACCACGATGCGATCCGGCTCACCCATGCCATCCGCGCGAATGCGTGGGCGATCGAAGGCCCTGGACGGCCTAACACCGTCGTCATCGACGAGTTGGGCCTCATCTGCAAGGGTGGCGCGGAGGGCGTCATGGCGATGGGCGCAGCCGATGGAATCGCTGTGGCGCTCAAGTCGCTCGACGGTAGCCACCGCATCACGAGCATTGTGGCACTGGAGTTACTCGCACGCGCCGGCGCCATCACGCACGCCGACGCTGATCGGGTTTCCGCACTGGTCACCGAAAAAGTGCTCGGTGGTGGGATGCCGGTGGGCTCCATCAGCGTCGCGTTTTAGTCACCGCTGCACTTTCGACCCCGGCGCCGTCCATTACCCCTCCGGCGGACCACCCTTAAGCTCAATGCTGATCTGATCCGCGTCGAGGTTCATGAGCGCGTTCGCGATACTCTCCGCACTGTAGGCACCGATGTCCCGAGCATCCAGAAGAGCCTTGCGCTGGGCTTCGATGGCCTTCAGCGCTTGCGATTTCGACGGCCTCTTTGCGTTGTGAGTGTCGACCTCATCAGGCGCTGCGGTGGTCGCGGTGTCCGAGATCGCCTCCCTGCCCACCGCCCTCAACATGGCGAGAAGGCTTTTACGTTCCTCAGCAAGCACCGCCGAATCGGCACGTGCGGGCTTGAGCCAGCGGACCAACGCGGCAAGAGTCCCTCCCTGAACCAGTAAGGACCCGGCGGCCAAGGTAAAGGCGATGTGCACGAGAAGGGAACGGTGCGGAGCATCTGCCGGAAGCGTCTGCGCGGCAGCAAGCGTGATGGCGCCCCGCATTCCTGCCCACACCAGGATTCCGCCTTCCCTCCAGCCAAGGGGCGCCGCAACGAAATAGTCAAGGTCAAACAGGGCTCGCCGAGTGAAGGTTTTCGCTCGCTCGATACGTGCTGGCGTGGGTGTAGGCCGCTCCTTCCCCTTGCGCCCAACACGCGGCACGGGGGACTCCAGCCACTCTTCCACGACTATCAATCGAGGCTTTCTCTGCGCTCCTCGCCGAGCTCGACGGTGCAGTGCCACCAGGAGCGGAGCAATGTATGCGGCCCGAACCACGATGGTGAGAAGGAGCGCCCCTGCGGCAATCACCGTGGCGACGCCGATACCGACGCTGTCCCGCTCTACATCCGCCACAATGCCCGCAAGTTCAAGTCCCATGAGGAGGAAGATGGCACCCTCAAAAACAAGCTCGATGGTGTGCCAGTTCTGGCTGTCGGAGAGTCGATGCTGGACGGGAAGACGCCGTGCGGCGCCATGCCCTGTGATGAGGCCTGCGACGACAGCTGCGACGAGTCCAGACGCACCGAGCAGTTCCGCGGGGACCGCCGCCAGGAACGGAACCGTGAAGGAAATGGCGGTGTTGACCGTGGAGTCAGTGACTTTCGACCGCACCCACAGATTTAAGTAGCCGATCACCACACCGATGGCGGTGGCAACCAGGACCGAATAGGCGAACGTACCGAACACATTCCACAGTGAGATCGATGCAGCGGTGCCGACAATCGCCGTTCGAAGTAAAACGAGGGCTGTTGCGTCGTTCAGGAGGCTTTCCCCGTTGAGCACGGACACCACCCGACTCGACACTCCAACGCGCTTGACGATCGACACCGCCACCGCATCTGTCGGGCTGACGATCGCACCCAACGCAATGCCCCACCAGATACCGAGGCCAGGGATAACCCACGCGAAGAAGAGGCCCAATAAGACCGAAGAGCTGACCACGAGGGCCACGGAGAGCCCGCTGATGGCCGTGAATTCGCGGCGGAAATTCATCACGGGCATCGAGACGGAGGCCGAATAAAGCAGCGGCGGAAGGATACCTATGAGGATCCATTCCGGGTTGACCGTCACCTTGGGCATAAACGGCAGGATGCTGACCCCAATGCCCACGATGACGAGGATTAACGGCGCCGGGACGCGCAGCCTTGGTGCCAGCGCTGCAGCAAGTGCCACGACGAGCAAGGCTACGACGGCCAGAATCACAAATTCCATGACGTCATTCTCCTGCGGTGTCTACCCATTTCCTGCGGTCAACCACACCGAGGTGTCTCCGGGGAGCTCTTTGGTGATCGGTTCTGACGAGAGCAGAACGTCACCGACCGGCAGCGGGACGATGTCTGAACCGAGATTCGCGATCACCGTCACATTCCCATTTCGGAATGCGATGACATCATGCGGGTAACCACGCAGCCATTCGACCGCACCGAGGCCCAGTGACTTCTCTGATCTGAGAGCCAGCGTTGAACGGTACAACTCCAGCGTTGACCCCTCTACACCCTTCTGGGAGCTTCGTGCGTAGCCGGCCCAGTCCTGCGGTTGGGGCAGCCAGCTTTCACCGGTGCTGCTGAAGCCATACGCGGGTGATGTGGACTCCCATGGGATGGGAACGCGGCATCCATCACGCCCATAATGCTTGTGCCTCGTGCGGAACCAGGTGGGATCCTGGCGTGCCGAATCCGGCAGTTCGACGTCCTCGGGAAGCCCGAGTTCTTCGCCTTGGTAAAGGTACGCGCTTCCCGGCAGCGCAAGCATGAGGAGCGTTGCCGCACGAGCCCTGCGGAGACCGACCACGCGATTGGGTTTCTCGGGCGACTTTGGCCCGATTCCCGAACCCTGCGGATTCTCACCCGTGAGAGCCAGTCGCGAAGCGTGCCTCACGACATCATGATTAGACAGCACCCACGTGCTGGGCGCGCCAACATGACTGAACGCAGCCAGCGAGTGCGTGATCACCGAGCGGAGTTCCACTGCATCCCAGGCAGCGCCCAGATACTCGAAGTTGAAGGCCTGGTGCATCTCATCCGGGCGCACCCAGTGCGCGAGCGCAGAGAGCGGGTTCACCCACGCCTCCGCCACCAGAACCCGGTCACCGGAATACTCGTCGACGATCTTTCGCCAGTCGCGGTAGATCTCATGAACACCGGGCTGTGCCCAGTACGGAGGAGTCTCAGCATGACCACCCATACTCGCCCCCCCCTTCGGCGGCGTGTAATCCGGAAGGCCAGCCTTTTTGATCAGACCGTGCGCGACATCCACTCGGAAGCCATCGACGCCGCGGTCGAGCCAGAATCGCAGGATGCCTCGGAACTGCTCGCGCACCCACGGGTTGCGCCAGTCGAGATCAGGCTGCGACGTGTCGAAAAGGTGTAGGTACCACTGGCCGAGAGTACCGTCTGGTCGCGTCACGCGCGTCCAGGCCCCACCGCCGAACACTGAATCCCAGTTGTTGGGCGGCGCATTGCCGTTCTTGCCCTTCCCGTCGCGGAACAGGTATCTGGCGCGCTCAGGGCTGCCTTCCTGCGCCGCGAGCGCCGCCTGAAACCATGCGTGCTGGTCGGAGGTGTGATTGGGAACCAGGTCGACGATGACGCGAAGTTCGAGCCGGCGAGCCTCGGCGATAAGAGCGTCGAAGTCGGCCAGTGTTCCGAACCGCGGGTCAACATCGCAATAGTCGGCCACGTCGTAGCCGGCGTCGTTTTGTGGCGAGGTATAGAACGGCGATAGCCACACTGCGTCGACCCCGAGTTCTTTAAGGTCCGGCAGGCGGCTGGTAATTCCGTCGAGGTCGCCGAGACCGTCACCGTTCGAATCGTAAAAGGATCGCGGATACACCTGGTAGATGACGGCGGACCGCCACCATTCGTTCTGAGTCACCGGTCAACCCTACCGAAGCGCCGAAGAAGGCAAGGACCGATCTATGACTACGCTCCGCCTAGCAGAACGGTCTGATACTGCGCGCCATAGCGCTGTTCCTCACCCTGTGTGAGGGTGCGGAACGTCTTGGTTGCTGCGAAGGTCGCTTCGCTCGGGAAGATCATCAGGTTACGGGAGAGTTCCTGCGGAATCATTCCTATCTCCGGCTGGCGCACATCGACGGGCGAAATGAAACTCGTCGCTGCCGCAACCTGCACCGCATTTACGCGGTCGTAATAGAAGTTGATGAATTCTTCCGCGTTACCCCGGTGCGTTGACCCGATCGGAATGACGGCTACGTCACTCCATAACACGCCGCCCTTTGCCGGGATCGCGAAGCCCCACTGGTCTCCGTCCTGCGCATTGATCTGCATGATGTCGCCCACCCGTGCGATTGTTGCGACGGTCTTCCCGCTCATCATGTCTTCCTTGTACTGATTACCCATGATGCTGCGAACCTGTCCACCACTGACCTGGGTGCGCAGGGTATTCACCGCTGCAGAGAACTCGGCATCCCCCCACTCCTTACCGGAGATGTCGATTCCGGCGTCCAACATGATGAGTCCAAGGGTGTCGCGCATTGCCGACATCACGCCAACCTTGCCTGCCAGCGATGGATTCCACAGGTCTGACACCGATGCCAGCCCACCGGGCAGAGCCGCCTTGTTCCATGCGATCCCGGTGAACCCGCTCCGCCACGGCAGCGATGCCCGACGCCCAGGGTCATAGGACGCGTCCTGAAACTGCAGCCGGATGTTCTCAAAATTCGTGATTCGTTCACGCTGTATTTCCTGGACATAGCCGAGCCGGATCCAGCGGGCCGCCATCCAGTCGCTCAGTACCGATGCATCAGAACCGATATCCTGGCCCATCTTCAGCTGATTCTTCACCTTGCTGAAATACACGTTGTCATCGGTGACCGCATTCGAATACGTCACTGCAACACCGGTCGCAGCACCAAACTTTTCCAACAGCGGATAATCTTCACCGGTCGTATTCCGATACGTGTCGCGGCTGTCGAACCGCAACGACTTCTGCTTCGCCGACTTGTCGACCGCCGCAAGAGGTTTCACCTCCGACGCGCTTGAACACGCGGCCAGCAGAAGAGCTGATGCCCCTACCGCGGCTCCCTGAAGGACTCCCCGCCGGCTGAGACCGGTTGATGGAAATGCGGAAAACGGCGTTGGATATGACTTCACTGCGCTTGACTTCACTGCGCTTGACTTCACTGTGCTTGACTCCCCCGAAGCAACGTGACGACGCCAATCCATTGATCCGCGCCGTTTCGATCGTGTCATACCGCTGACGTACCCCCAAGCACCCAAATGGGGTACATTTCAACTCTCTTTTGGGTACTCTGACATTCAGGAGCGACCCCAGGACCGGAAACGCCAATCTGGACCGCTCAGCCGACGTGCGCGAGCTGCTTCCGCTTCCTCGCCGAGGATATCTGAGCTACCAGAACGAGAATGATGGCGATGAAGAACACCGCGGAGGCGATGACATTGGCCTCCGCCGGAATCCCGCGCGCCGCCGAAATGTAAATGTATTTCGGGAAGGTGCTCGTCGTTCCTGCGTTGAAGTTGGTGATGATGAAGTCGTCGAAGCTCAATGCGAAGGACAACAGTGCCGCGGCAATGATGCCCGGGAGTAGCAGCGGGAACGTGATCCGCCAAAAGACCTGATTCGGCGATCCGTACAGGTCCCTGCCGGCCTCCTCAAGCGCAGGGTCGAGGGTTGACACTCGGGCCTTGACCGTCACAACCACGAAGCTCACGCAGAACATCACGTGGGCGATGATGATCGTCCCCAACCCCTTTTGGACACCTGCGCCGAGGAACTCTGCTGCAAGGCCGGCGCCAAGGACAACCTCTGGCGTTGCCATGGGAAGGAACAGCAGCAAGCTGATCGCGGAACGGAACCTGAACCGATAGCGCACGAGCGCAATGGCAATCATCGTTCCGAGTACCGTCGCTATGACCGTCGCTGTCACACCGATGATGAGGCTGTTGCCAAAGGCAACACACACATCGATCTGGTCACACACATTAAGCCACTTATCGAACGTGAAACCGCGCCACACGATGTTCGACTTGATCGAGTCGTTGAACGAGAACACGAAGGTGTAGCCGATGGGGATGAGCAGGAAAACAAAGGCAATGATCGCGTAGATCGGCAACAACCAGTTCCCGAAGCCGAGGCGCGCTCCCCTGCGACTGGGCGGAGCAGGTGAAGTCACGGCCTCCGAGATCACACGGCCTTCCTGAAGTGTCACAGCAGATCCTCCGTTCCACTCCGTTTGACGTACACGGTGACCATGACAAGAATCACGGCCATCAGGATGATCGACAGCGCAGCAGCGACCGGATAGTTGAGCGTGACCAGGAAGTTGCTCTCAATCACGTTGCCGATCATGGCGGTACCCGTTCCTCCCAGGAAGTCTCGGCTTGCGTTGATGTAGTCACCCGCGGCCGGAATGAAGGTAAGAAGGACACCGGAGACTATTCCGGTCATGGAGAGCGGGATCGTCACTTTCAAGAATGTCTTCGCTGGTGTCGAATACAGATCGCTTCCTGCCTCAAGAAGCCGAGTGTCCAGACGCTCGAGGCTGGAGTACAACGGCAGTGTCATAAACGGAATGAAGTTGTAGGTCAACCCGAAAACGACGGCGGCCGCGGTTCCGGTGAAGTGGGCATCCGGCGCCATCAGGGACAACGCTTTGAGCCCGGTGATGACGAACGACTCATCGGAGAGGATCGACTTCCAGGCGAGGGTGCGCAGCAGGAAGCTGATGAAGAACGGAGCGATCACCAGCACGAGCATGAGATTTTGCAGCACGGGCCAGCGTCGCGCTTTAACACCAATGAAATATGCGAGCGGGTAGCTGAACAGGAGCGCAAAAATCGTGGCCAGGATGGCGTAGCCGAAGGATCGCAGGATGTGCTCGCCGTACGTGTTCACCACGTCGACATAGTTCTCCCATTTGAACGACGTCTGGAACTCGCCGATGTCACCGTTGAGAACAGGCGCCTGGAATGACGTGATAACGAGGGAAACGAGCGGGACGAGAAAGAACAACGCCAGGTAAAGGATGCCTGGCAGAAGCAGGAGCAGGGCAATCTTGCTCTTGCGCCGCGGTGCCTGTTCCTGCGCGGTCCCCGTCGCGAATGCGCTGAAGGCCATGGTCAGGCCTCCTCGAGCTCCGACATGAGGGCACGCTTCTTTTGCACCGCAATGGATGCCGTATCCGTATCTGCAGGGAATCGTGGAGTGGCCGAGGGCTCGTCCTCGAGCCCAAACCCGTGCTCGACATCCCAGCTCACCCAGACTTCAGCACCTTCGCCGGCGAGCGGACCGAAAGTCATGTTCTGTTGGAACACCGAGACCGTTCCCATGCCGGGGATGGCAATCATGTACTGCGTGCTCACCCCACTGAAGGAAACGTCGATGATTCGGCCAGGACCGAGTGAGTTCATGCCGCTCGTCGTCGTCGGTGCCTCCTTGTGCAAGTGCAGTTTTTCTGGACGCACTCCGACGGTGACTTCGCCCGAGTGCCGCTGGGCGCGCTTCGAGGGAACAGTGATCTTCGTCCCCTCAACATCCACGGTGATGCTCGTGCTTGTGGTGCCGCTGACATGCCCCGTGAACAGGTTCGACTGGCCGAGGAAGTTCGCGACGAACGCGGTCCGAGGCAACTCGTACAGTTCCTCAGGAGCTCCGAGCTGTTCGATTTCACCCTTGTTCATGACCGCTACGGTGTCAGCCATGGTCATGGCCTCCTCCTGGTCGTGGGTGACGTGGACGAAGGTGAGCCCAACTTCGTCCTGGATCGATTTGAGCTCCAACTGCATCTGCCGACGGAGTTTGAGATCGAGCGCGCCGAGCGGTTCATCGAGCAGCAGCAGCGCTGGGCGGTTCACGATTGCCCTCGCGAGCGCTACACGCTGCTGCTGCCCTCCGGAGAGTTGCTGCGGCTTGCGGGTGGCGAGATGGTCGAGCTCGACAAGCCTGAGCGCCTCATGCGCCTTGCCTACCGGGTCACTCATTTTGCGCCTGCGCAGCCCGAACGCCACATTCTCAAGAACGGTCATGTGGGGGAAGAGCGCGTAACTCTGAAAAACCGTGTTCACCTGCCGCTGGTAGGGCTTGAGGTGGGTCACATCCTTACCACCGATGAGAATCCTCCCCTCGGTGGGGTCCTCGAGACCGGCTACGAGCCTCAGGGTTGTCGTCTTGCCGCACCCGGACGGGCCAAGGAGTGCAAAGAACGAACCCGCGGGAATCGTGAGATCCAGGTGTTCGATG
>JBDTCD010000150.1:0-6411 GCA_039923755.1 Terrimesophilobacter sp.
ACCTTCGAACCCGACGTCATTACTGCAGTCCTACTTCCTGCACTGACGGCGGACCTGGAGTTCCTGCTTGGAGCGGACTGGAAGTCCGAGACCTCCGCCCTGCCGTCCACCTTGCGATACGTGGCGCGCATCGAGGAAACAGCTGGGTGGGTGGGCGGGTTTATCGCCCACCACTACACCCGCTACCTCGGCGACCTCTCCGGTGGGCAGCACATTTACAAGGTCATGCAGAAACGGTTCGGTTTTGAAACGAACGGTATCGGTTTTTACCTCTTCGACCAGATCGCCGATCCGAAAGCGTTCAAGAACGTGTATCGGGAGCAGCTCAACTCCGTCTCCTGGGATGAGGTCGAGCGCGAGCGCGTCATGGACGAAGTCATCACTGCATATCGGCTGAATACCGCAGTCTTCCACGACCTCTCTGCTGCGAAGGCCGCCGCCTGATCAACCCGCGTCGATACCGGGGATCGGCGTGACGTTCGCCATGAAGCGCTGCACGTTCTCGTCGACGATGATGTCGGATGGCCGCAGCGGCCTTGTGAGATACAGACCATCCAGTTCAGTGATCCGGCTGAGCGCCACGTAGGTCTGCCCCGGCGCGAATGACCGTTGCCCAAGGTCGACTATCGCACGATCGTAGGTCTTGCCCTGGGACTTGTGGATTGTCACAGCCCACGCGAGACGCAACGGGAACTGCGTAAACTCAGCAACGATGTCGCGCCGCAACTGCTTGGTTGCCGCCGAGTATGAGTACTTGTACTTCTCCCACACGGCGGGCTCCACTTCGTGCGTCTCGCCGTCGACGTCCACAAATACTTTCGACGTGATTTTGCGCACCGTTCCCACGGTCCCGTTGACCCAGCGCTGATCGCTGTCGTTGCGCAGGAACATCACCCGCGCCCCAACTTTCAACTCCAGTGACTCGTCGGCGGGAAACGCGCGGCCGCCGAAGTCGCCCGCGATCTCGGCTTTCGCGGTGAGCACCCGACCCGGAAGCTTCGCAAGTTCGGCTGCGTTGATGCGGTTCACCGTGTCGTTGCGGGTCGCGAGGGTGATGGCATCGTCGGTCGGCGCGGGCCGCGCACCCACGCTGTTGAGTCGCTCCGCGATCTCCGCGGTGACCGTCCCGTGCCGCACGGCGTTCAACATCGCCTTGAATTCTTCCTCGTGCTGACGATGGATCGTGTTCAACTCAAAGATTCGCAGGTCCGTGTCATTCCACACCTTCGCATCGAAGAACCACATCGAGCGATACTGGTCGGCGAAATAGGCACGCTCGTCCGCATCCCCTGGGACAGGTGCGAGTTGGTATGGGTCCCCGAACAATACGACCTGAACGCCACCGAACGCTTCGTGGGGGCGTTGGCGCGCCTGGCGCAGACTGCGGTCCACCGCATCCAGCAGGTCTGCGTTGACCATCGATACCTCGTCAATCACGAGGGCGTCGATGGTATTGAGAAGCTTGCGAAGTTCTGCGCTCTGTTCGATGTCGTGATCCGCGATCACGCCGATAGGCAGCCGGAACAACGAATGGATCGTCTGGCCGCCGACATTGAGAGCCGCAACGCCAGTCGGGGCGGAAATCACCAGTTGTTTCGAGGTGTTCCACGACAGGTGGTTGAGCAGAGTGGACTTACCGGTACCTGCGCGACCCGTGACGAAGATGTTCTCCCGGGTTCCTTCGATCGTCGCATAGACGGCGGCCTGTTCGGCAGAAAGCTCATGCGCGGTCACGGATGTCCTTTGCGTGTCGGAGGCCGGCCCAGGCGTGTCGATGGAATGTCCAATCTATCGCTTCCCGCGCGCCGCTTCGGCAAGCTGTGCATGAACCCCGAGCCTAGGATTGTGGCATGGTGCCGACCTCAGAGGAACCCTCCGATAGCGCCCTCCGGCACACCATCGTCATCTGGGTTGTTCTCCTCGGGGTGATCATCGGCGCGTTCGCTACAACAGTCATCGCACTCAACGCGTCCGTGTTCAGCGCCGGTGGTTTCGTAAACTCGTACCTCGGTGCGCTCCAGCGGCACGACCTCACCGCGGCACTCGCTACTCCGGGCGTGCTCGGCACGGCAAACGCGAGCAGCGAACTACTGACCCCTGCGGCCCTCGGAGTAATCGACGACATCAGCGTCACCTCGGATGTCGACCAGGGTGGCGGCCTCCATCTGGTCAGTTACCGGGCCACTGTGGGCGGCGCACTGGGCAACGGGGTGTTCCAGGTTCAACAAGGAAACAATCGATTCGGCGTCTTTTCGGCCTGGTCATTCATCCAGAGTCCGATGAGCGTGCTGCGCATCACGCCCCTGAACGACGCGTCTTTCGCCGTGAACGGTGTCGACGTCACGTCCCCGAGCGGTCCGAGTGCCGCTGCGGCGTTCCAGGTGTTGACGCCGGGTTTCTTCACGGTCACGCACGACTCCGGATACCTCACCGCCATACCGGAGAGTGCCGCGGTGACCGCTCCGGGCAGCATCGTTCCCATCACGCTGGATATCCAGGCATCCCCGCGCTTCGTGTCGGAGGTGCAAAAGCAAGTGGATACCTTCCTCGATAAATGCACGAAGCAAGTGGTGCTCTTCCCCACCGGCTGCCCCTTTGGCCAGGAGCTCGCCAACCGGGTCGAGAGCACCCCCGTCTGGACGATGTCTCGATATCCGCGGGTATCCATTCAGCCCGGCAACGACCCGGGAACCTGGGTTGTGCCTGAAGCCCAGGGGGCAGCGCACCTCAAGGTTGACGTGCGCTCCCTCTTTGATGGAACCCTCTCCACGTTCGACAAGGATGTGCAGTTCGCCATCAGCTGGGTCATGACGATCAGCGGCAATCAAATCAGCGTGCAGCAGCAGTAGAGCAGGTCTGGGTCGCTTCTGCAGTTTCGCAAGCATGTTGTTGTAGTCGCTCAGATCCGCATCGCCGTCTCGTTCGGCTTTTCGATCGAGCCGTTTCGCAAGAGCAGTGTCACTCCGCGCCCACATGACGACGACGGCCAGAGCGAGGGCGAGGGTCGGTATCTCACCAATACTCCATGCGATACCTCCACCGATCTGTTGGTCCACGATCGCGCTCGGCCCCCAAGGTCGACCCATCGCTCCATACCAGTCGGCTGCAAGGAGGCTTGTACCGGTCATCAGCGTCAACCCGAAGAAGGCATGGAAGGCCATCGTGCCGAGAAGCACGAGCAACCTCATCGGGTACGGCGCCCGATACGGCATTGGATCCACGCCAATGAGGGTCTGCGTGAAGAGATAACCGGTGATGAGGAAGTGGGCAATCATGATCGTGTGACCGATGTGGTCCTCGACCGCGAACCGGAAGAGCGGGGAGTAGTAGAACACCCACAGTGACCCAGCGAAGACCACTGCGGCAACGATGGGGCGGGAAAAGAGTCCGGCCAGGCGGGAGTGGACGGCGAGGAGGATCCACTCACGCGCACCGCGACTGCCATCCATTCGCTTACGGATGGCGCGAAGCGCGAGCGTCACCGGGGCGCCGGGGACAAGAAGCACGGGAATCGCCATGCCGAGCATCATGTGGGCGATCATGTGAACACTGAACAGGTACTTGTGATATTCGTTCACACCGCCATTCGTGATGTAAAAGAGTCCGAGGAGTCCGGCCATGAACGAGATCGTACGAAGAACCGGCCAGTGGTCCCCGCGCCTGTGGAGACGCCAAACACCCGCGAGATAAAAGAATGCAACGAAGCCGATGACGACAATCCACAGGATGTCGAACTTCCACTCGGTGATGAAGCGGATTGGCGTGAGCTCCGGTGGAAGCGGATCGCCCGTGAGAATAAGAGCCGGAGTCGTGGTCACCAGTTCCTGCGGAATCGGAGTCCTCGTGCGTGCCAGCGCCGCGGCCACCCCCGAGGCGATACCCATGAATGCGAGCTCGGCAGTGACCAGCCACCAGAAGTAGCCACGTCCGCCGTTCTTCAGCTCCTGCATGCGGGTGATCAGGAATCGCCGTTGCACCGCACCGAACACCCCGAGCGCGCCCAGGGCCAAGACCTTGACGATCACGAGGATGCCGTATGGAGTCGCGAGGTTGGCGAACGTTCCCACGCGCAAGTCAGCGTTAACAATTCCGGATGCGGCAACGATGACGAAACACATCAGTGCGATCGACGAGTAGCGACTGAGTATGGGACCGATTCGTCCCCGCTCCAACGCGCGACGTGTGATGACGATAGTGAGGAGGCCACCAAGCCAGATAGCGGCGAACACGACGTGAAGGCCGAAGCTGCTCACCGCCTGATCGTGTCCTGAGGTTCCGGCAGCATGACCCTGAAGTGCCATGGGAACGAGACCGATAGCCGAAAAGATCGTGACAAAGACAAGCGCGGTGCGATTGCGCACAGCAAAACACAGCACAGTTGTGACGGCAGGAATGAGAGTGCCGATGAGCGACGCCTGCCCGATCGGGATGCTGGTCAGGTAGTTGCCGAACAGTGCCCCGAAATTTTCATCGAAGGTGACGGGCTGGAGATAGACGCTCATAAAGGTCAGGAACCCGGTGGCCGCCGAGGCGATCGTCCAGAACGCTGCAGCGCCGGCAGCGAAGTCCAGACCCGCGGTGAACTCCGGCTTCGCGCTGTCCATCGCGAAACAGACGAGCACCAGAGCCCCGATAGTGCCGGCAGCACCAATATTGAAAAGCAATTGCGCTATCGGGAGGCCGAATCTCACCACAACGCCGGGGTCGGCGAGTTGGGGAGCATCCGCCCCTCCACCAACGCTGAGAGCGGCAAGCAAGGAGAGCAGTGCGACGACCAGCAGGAGCGCTGGCCCGGCAATCCTCACGAGCCTCGGCACCACTCCAGCCTATGTGCCGTGGGATGGGTAGATGTCGAAAAGGGGCGCGGTGCCTGCGCACCACGCCCCTTTTTCGACTACAGAGTTGTTCAGCCCTTGGCGGCAGCCTTGAGCTTGCTTCCGGCGCTCACCTTCACGCCGTAGCCCGCAGCAATCTGGATCGCTGCACCCGTGGAGGGGTTGCGGCCCATACGCGCGGCCCGGTGCGTGCGCTCAATTGAGAGCCAGCCCGGGATGGAAACCTTGGTGCCGTGGCCCACCGACTTGGCGAGCGTTTCGAACATCGAGTCGAGCATGCCGTTCACAGCCGTCTGACTCTGACCGGAGTGTGCGGCAATGGCCGCGACGAGTTCGGTACGGTTTAGTGACTTGTCAGCCATTGGGGGTCCTCCTCGGACATCGTTCTTGCAATAACGCCGAATTTACCAGCTTGACTTGGTGATTCCGGGCAATTCGCCCCGGTGCGCCATATCCCGGAAGCGAACACGCGAAACCCCGAATTGCTTCAGGAAACCGCGCGGACGGCCGTCAATCGCGTCGCGACCGCGTACGCGGACCGGCGAAGCGTCACGGGGAAGCTTCTGCAGACCGAGCCGAGCGGCCTCGCGCTGAGCGTCGGTGGAGGCGGGATCGACGAGCGCCTTCTTCAGTTCGAGGCGCTTCGTCGCGTAGCGCGCGACGATGACCTTCCGCTGCTCGTTCTTGGCAATCTTGCTTTTCTTGGCCATGCTTTAGCGCTCCTCGCGGAATTCGACGTGCTTGCGTACGACCGGGTCGTACTTCTTCAGCACGAGGCGGTCAGGGTTGTTGCGGCGGTTCTTGCGGGTGACATAGGTGTACCCGGTCCCGGCCGTTGAACGGAGTTTGATGATCGGACGAACGTCCTGCTGCTTAGCCACTAGATCTTCTCCCCACGTGCCAGGAGGTCCTTGACCACGGATTCGATGCCCCGTACGTCAATGACTTTGATGCCCTTTGCGCTGAGCGTCAGCGTAACGTTGCGACGCAACGAGGGCACGAAGTAGGTCTTCTTCTGAATGTTCGGATCGAACCGTCGCTTGGTGCGACGGTGCGAGTGTGAGATGTTGTGTCCGAAGCCGGGAACGGCTCCAGTCACCTGGCACACTGCGGCCATGGTTCTTCCTCCAATACCGTAGGGACGTTGCCCTACCCAAGGTCACTTGTCGGCGCGCACTTTTCCACCGGATTTCCTGAGTGGTGGAGGTGCGCACGTGTGGAGCGGAAATGCTCAACCGGTCAAGTGTACGCGGACTTGTCCGGCGCGGCAAACTGGGTACGCTCTAGGTCATGCGCATCGGATACGCGACCGGATACTGGAAGCAGGGTCCACCGGTCGGCGCAGCCAAGGCCATCCGCGCGGCGGAGCGGCTCGGCTTCGAGTCGGTCTGGACGGCGGAAGCGTACGGTTCGGACGCCTTCACCCCACTGGCATGGTGGGGATCGCAGACGAAACGCGTGAAACTCGGCACGGGAATCGCCCAACTCTCTGCCCGCACGCCCACGGCAACGGCAATGGCCGCCCTCACGCTCGACCACCTCTCTGGTGGACGGGTGATCCTCGGACTCGGCGCGT
>JBDTCD010000151.1:0-16305 GCA_039923755.1 Terrimesophilobacter sp.
AGTTCAACACGGCGATCGTTCTTATCACCCACAACATGGGCGTCGTCGCAGATCTCGCCGATCGGGTGGCCGTGATGTACCAGGGCAAGATCGTCGAGGAAGCCGATGCGGTCAGCCTGTTCCACAACCCCCAGGACGACTATACGAAGCGCCTTCTGGCTGCCGTGCCATTTATCGGATCCGGAACCGCGAAAACCCAGGAGCGCGCGCGGGCACGCGAAGCAGCCGTCAGGGGTGAACCGCTCGTTGTGGCGAAAGACCTTGTTATCGAGTACCAGGGCCGATTGGGGCGTGGTGGCTTCCGTGCTGTGGACGGTGTGAGCTTCGAGATCGGCGAACGTGAAGTCCTCGGCCTCGTCGGCGAGAGCGGATCAGGCAAGACGACGATCGGCCGTGCCATCGGCGGACTGACCAAAATAACCGGTGGTTCGCTGACGGTGCTCGGCCAGGAAATGCTCGGTGTGCACGAACGCACCTTCCGACCGTTTCGGAGCGACATCGGGTTTGTGTTCCAGGATCCGGCAACGAGCTTCAATCCACTTCTCACGATCGCGGAGTGCGTTGCCGAACCGCTCATTGTGCACGGCAAAGCAGCGGACGCACGAGCCGCCCGATCGCGCGTGGACGAACTGCTTGAGGCAGTGCAGTTGCCGAAAAGCTTCGGGGACCGTTTCCCGCACGAGCTGAGCGGCGGCCAGCGCCAACGTGCGAGCCTCGCGCGCGCCATTGCGTTGCAGCCCAAGCTTCTCATCGCGGATGAGCCCACGAGTGCGCTGGACGTCTCGGTTCAGGCCAAAGTGCTGGAGTTGTTCGCTGAAATTCAACATGAATTCGGCTTCGCCGCTCTGTTCATCAGCCACGACCTTGCCGTCGTTGACATTCTCGCCGACCGGATCGCGGTGCTCTTCAAGGGCAAGCTCGTCGAGGAGGGTACCGGGGAAGAGGTACTCGTCTCTCCACAGCATCCATACACGCAACGTCTTCTCGCCTCACTGCCCGTGCCGGATCCAATTCTGCAGGCGAAGCGTCGCGAGGATCTCCAACGACTGCGCGAGAGTGAGCCCGCAGGCATGGGGACGACCGGTTGAGCGCTGCCGCCCCCGTCATCGATGCTGACGACCTCTCGATCCGATACCCGTCACGGGATGTCCGGTCCAGGTTCGTTGCCGTCGCGGGAGTAAATTTCACTCTCGACGATGGCGAGATTCTCGGTGTGGTCGGCGAGACCGGCTCGGGCAAGTCGACTCTCGCGGCAACACTGGGGTTGCGCGCTAGCGTCGGTTTCGCCGACTCCACAGCCCCCGAGATTTGCGGTGGCTCACTGCGAATTCTTGATACCGAGGTCCGCGGTATCGGCGCCCATCGGCGAGGTCGACTCCAGTTCTCCGTCGGCTATTTTGCCCAGGGTGGCGCGGAGCGGCTCGATGCGCGACTGACCGTCGCGGAAAACGTCGCCGAACCAATTTACGCGCAAGACCGGCGATTCAGTTCCCGCGACGCGGGAAGTGCCGTCGCGACGGTCGTCGATGCGGTGCGGCTTCCGCTCGGCCTGATGTCCCGTTTCCCCTTCGAATTGAGCAGTGGTCAACGGCAACGGGTTGCGCTCGCGCGGGCGATGGTTCTCGAGCCCCGCCTGCTCATCGTCGATGAACCCACCCGCGGAGTCGATGTGACGGTGCGTACTGGCGTACTCGATGCCCTCCGCAACCTGCGCCTAGAACGTAGCTTTTCCGCGGTCATCATCAGTAGCGACCTCGCCGTTATCGAACAGATTTCCGAGCGGATGTTGGTGCTGCATAAGGGAACTGTCATTGGGTTTGGCCCCATCAATGGGGTACTGTCTGACCCGGTTCATCCGTATCTGATGGCCCTCGCGGCGTCTCGATTCGATACAGTCGGTGCATGACATCGAGCGGGGACTCGGTCCGGCATCGCGCTGTACTGGCCAACCCAGCCGAAGAGGTGCCGGAAGAACGACGCCCGCGGCCGGGCCCTATCGCTGTGCTTCCGGAGCCGACTGACTTTTTCGTCGAGGCAATCGAAAGCGCCGGAGGCACGGTCGAACCGCTCTCGCAGGACACTCGGGGAATCGTGTGGCTTTCGTATGCCCGCTCCCGTGAGTTTTCGGGAATTCTCGACCAGTATCCGAATATCGACTGGGTGCAGTTACCGTGGGCCGGGGTTGACGCATTCTCAGGTGTTATGGCCAGACACTCGGGGTTGCGTCCGATTTGGACGAGCGCGAAGGGTGCTTACGCCGAGCCTGTTGCTGAACACTCCCTCATGTTGATTCTTGCGCTGCTGCGTGCGATTCCCGAACGCGTCGTTGCACGCAGCTGGGGGCCGAAGATGGGCACTTCGCTTTACGGTGCGAATGTCGTGATTGTCGGTGCGGGCGGCGTGGCGATCGAGCTGATCCGGCTATTGAAGTTGTTCAGGACGACGATCACTGTTGTTCGTCGCTCCTCTGTTTCGCTGGAAGGCGCACAGCGCACCGTGACTGCTGCCCAACTGCACGACGTCTTGCCGGATGCCGACGTGGTTGTGATTGCTGCGGCCATGACCGACACCACCGCCGGGCTCATCGGCGCTGTGGAACTCGCCATGATGAAACCGAGTGCGATCCTCATCAACGTCGCGCGCGGCGGCCTCGTCGACACTGGCGCGCTCACCGATGCCTTGGCCTCCGGCGGCATTGCCAGCGCTGGGCTCGACGTCACTGACCCCGAACCATTGCCCGACGGCCACCCTCTTTGGTCCGAGCCCCGAGCGCTGATCACCTGCCACAGCGCTGACACGCCTGAGATGACGACTCCGTTGCTGGCGGAAAGGGTGAAGGCTAACGTGCGGGCATTTCTCGACCACTCAAGGTTTGTAGGGCTAGTAGACCCGGAGGCAGGATATTGACTCTGATGTGGGTAGGTTCCTACACCGAGAACATGCGCGGCTTTTCCCGTGGAATCTCCGCCGTAAGGATCACCGAAAAGGGGCTGCAGTTCGCCGGTCTCGGCGCTGCGACATCGTCGCCATCCTTTCTGGCTCACTCGAGCGTTGCCGGCGTCATCTACGCCGTGGACGAAGCGAACGGACGCGTCGAAGCCTTTCAGCGCAAGAGTAAATCCACGAGCCTCATGCCGATGGGAGGCCAGGCAACCTCCGGAACGCTGCCATGCCACATCACAGCGACCGCGCAATGGCTGTATGTGGCGAACTACGGTACGGGTCAGGTCGACGTTTACCCGCTCGGCCCCGATGGCAGCATCGGCGCTGTGAACCAGACGCTGACCTCTACCGGCAGTGGGCCCAAGCCTGAGCAGAGTGGCCCCCGTGCGCACTCTACCCTCGCCTTCGGCGACACGGTGATCACCGCGGACCTCGGGACGGATCGCATCAACATCTACCGGTGGTTGGATGGATTCCTCACGTTGGCCTACTCGCTGGAGTTGCCTCCGGGAACGGGACCGCGCGATTTTGCGGTGTCGCCTGTCGCGGGAAAAATCTTCGTTGTCGGAGAACTCGGTGGCGCACTATTTGCGCTCGGTGGCGGACGTAACCTTCAGGTGGTGAAATCGGGGCACGCCGGCGCGGCACCCGGTGATCACGCCGCGGGGCTCGTCATCGACCCGACGGGCAGATTCCTGTACACCGCATTACGCGGATCCAATCGTGTCGTCGCTATCGATGCGACCACACTGGAGCCGATTTTCGACCTGCCGAGCGGTGGGGACATTCCGCGGGGACTGTGTATCGTCGGCAACCTGTTGTTCGTCGCTAATCAGAACTCTGGAACTCTCGCGGCATTCCAGCTTGATCAGCAGACGGGAGTGCCGATGATGGTGGGAACTCCGCTCTTCATCGACTCGCCAACCTGCCTGTTGCCCGACTTCTCGTGACGGCAGCAGGTGCAGCGCAAACCTCTCTGCCAATCTTTGCTAAAGTGACAAACTGAATCGCCATTCCTCGATAGCTCAATTGGCAGAGCAGCCGGCTGTTAACCGGCAGGTTCTTGGTTCGAGTCCAAGTCGGGGAGCAAAAATCCGTGATCGTCGCCGTGGCGCTGTTCGCGCTGCGGGTGCCGTTCGTGGTCGTCGTGATTGCGGCGGCGGCGACGGCTGCTCTGATCCGGCTCTACGGCTGGGGCTAGGGGCTTCTCGCTAACCTTCGAGGTGGTCGAGCCCCGGCTGCCAGCTGAGCTCGGGAACGCCCCACCCGTTCTTTCGGATCGCTTTCTGTGCGGCACGTCCGCTGGCGTGGTCGAGTCGGTCGGCGAAGAGCACACCGTCGAGGTGGTCGTACTCATGCTGGAAGATTCGAGCGAGCCAACCCGATGCCGTGACCTCGAAGGGATATCCGGTCGGGTCAACGGCTCGCAGGATCGTGTGCTGAGCCCTTCGCAATGGATAGCGTTCCCCGGGAATTGACAGGCAGCCTTCCGCCTCGGCTTCCTCATCAGGAGTTCCTGTCGGCACAGGCGTGATCCAAATCTCAGGGTTGATGGCGACGCCGTGGGAGTGCACGCCTTCGTCGTCCGTCCAATCGAAGACGAACACCCGCAGCGACCTGCCGACCTGCGGTGCCGCAAGGCCGACGCCGGGAGCGGCTTTCATCGTCTCGATCATGTCTGCGACCAGTTGGTGCAGCGCGTCATCAAATTCGGTGACCGCGCTAGCGGGGGTGTGGAGTACGGGATCTCCCGTGATGAGGATGGGGAGTACGGCCATTCGCTAAGAATATCCCGAGCGCAGCGGGTAAAGTCGTGGGGTGCCACCAGAACTGAGTGACTTCACGGATCACTTCGTGACTCTCACCCCGAACCAATGGCTCGGCATCCCTGTCGCCATCATCGCCGCGGTATTCCTGGCACTCGGCGCACAGTTCCAGCACCGAGGTGTGGGGAAGGTGGAAGCCGACACCGGTGAGGTCAACGCAAGTCCAGGTCTCAGCCCGAAGCAGTTACTCCTCCTGCTTGCCCGTCCGTCCTGGGTGACCGGAACTCTCATGCTCGGGTTAGCCGTCGTCCTTCAACTCACAAGCCTCTACCTTGCACCGATCATCGTCGTGCAGCCGCTGGGAGCAACAGCCCTGGTGATCACCGCGGTTGTCAACGCTCGCGTGTCAAGAGTGCCGCTGGACGGAAAATCGATCCGCGCGATCGCCTTCTGCGTGGGTGGCGTGGGGTTGTTCGTCACGATCGCAGCGTTCACCGCCAAGTCGAGTCCCATCAGTACGTGGCAACTGGGTGTCATCCTGGCTATCCTGGGCGTCATCACGATGGCCTTTTCGCTCGCATTCGCCTTCCTGCGAGCCCGACTCAAAGCGATCGTCTATATTCTCGGGGCAGGAGTGCTGTACGGTTTCGTGGCAACGCTCGCGAAGGTCGTGATCGACCGCGCGAAGACCGGCGACTTCGAATGGCTTACCGTCACCTGCCTCGTCGCTCTCCTCGCCGCCGCCATTCTCGGCGGATACTTCGTCCAGAACGCCTATGCGTCGGGGCCACCGGATCTCGTGATCGCCGGGCTGACGGTCGTCGACCCGCTCGTCGCCGTCACGATCGGAATCGTCGTTTTGCAGGAGGCAGCCGGCGCGCCGTGGTTTGCGGCAGTTGCCTATATCGCCGCGGGCGTACTGGCTGTTTACGGAGTTTTTCAACTCTCGAAACACCACCCTCAGGCTCAGCGGTAGGCTGGGAGCCACGCCCAACGCTTGAGGGAACACTTACATCTTGCCTGACGCCCCCACCATAACTCCGCCGGAACTATCGACGCCGTTGCGCGTCCTCATTGGTGCAGATACTTTCGTGCCCGACGTGAACGGCGCAGCGAACTTTACGTCTCGCCTGGCGGCGGGTCTTACAGCTCGTGGCCACGAAGTGCACATTGAAGCGCCAGCGTTCGGACCGAAGCATGGGCGGTTCATCGAAGAACACGAGGGTGAGAAGATCATCGTCCATCGCGTGTATTCGTGGCGTTGGTTTCCGCACGACTGGCTCCGGTTCATCCTGCCGTGGCGCAGCCAGGCGCACGCTGCCCGCATTCTCGACGAGGTGAAGCCGGATGTCGTGCACATCCAGTCGCACATCGTGATCGGTCGCGGGCTCGCCAGACAGGCAAGGATTCGGGGCATCCGGGTCATCGCGACGAATCACTTCATGCCGGAGAACCTGATCCAGCACACTCTGCTACCGAAGTTCCTGCGCAAGACGGCCATCCGGATCGCCTGGAACGACGCGGCAAAGACGTATCACCTGTGTGAGGCGATCACGACGCCCACCAGAAGAGGTGCGGAGTTCCTTGAGGCGGCGACCGACCTCACCGGAGTCCATGCAATCTCGTGCGGCATCAACTCAAGCGAGTACACCCCGAGCTTCGAGCCGAAAACGGAAAACCGCATCCTGTTTGTGGGGCGCGTCACGGGGGAGAAGCACATCGACGTGCTCATCAAGGCCGTCGCGAAGCTCGATCCAGCGCTCGATGTGAAGCTCGACATCGTCGGTGGCGGCGATCTGATGAACCAGTTGAAGAAGCTCGCACACGACGTCGGGATCGCCGATCGCACGACCTTCACCGGGTATGTCTCTGAGGCGCAACTCAAGGCGGCATACACCCACGCGACGGTATTTGCGATCCCGTCAATTGCCGAATTGCAGAGCATTGCGACGATGGAGGCGATGTCCTCTGGTCTTCCCATCGTCGCTGCCAACGCGATGGCGCTCCCGCACCTCGTGCACACGGGGGAAAACGGTTACCTGTTTGAGCCGGAGAACGTCGACGATCTGGTGGCGAAGCTCACGGCGGTCCTTACGGCGCCTCAGGACGAACTCACCCGGATGAAGCGCAACAGCCTCAAACTCATCGCGCCGCACGACATCCAGCGCACGCTCGCGACGTTCGAAAGACTGTATCGTGGGGAAGCGGTGACCGACCCGGTCACCGAAGTGTCCCTCGACGAGCAGGCATCATGAGCTCGCCGGTGGCGCGGGGCGGTAGCTCAGCTGGTTAGAGCAGCGGACTCATAATCCGTCGGTCACGGGTTCAAGTCCCGTCCGCCCTACCACCGCTGGCGCGCGTGGGCCGGTTCGTGCCACAGAGCGCGAAACGGACCACTCCACACCGCCTACGCTGGGAGGATGCCGACGCCCTCTATAAAGCCGCGGCTCTCCCGCGAGACCATCGTGCTCGGAGTTATCGCGTTCTTCGTGATGGTGGGATTCGGCGTCGTCATCCCGGTATTGCCGGTCTTCATCCGCAGTTTCCACGTCGGTTACATCGAGGTGGGCGCTGTCGTCTCGGCGTTCGCCCTCGCACGATTCATCGTCAGCCCCTTCGTTGGCAAACTCATCGACTGGGGCGGTGAACGCACCATTCTCGCGATTGGTATCGGCATCGTCGCCGTATCGAGCGCGATGGTGGGCTTCGCCCAAAGTTACGTCGAGGTGCTCGTACTTCGGGGCGCTGGCGGTATCGGTTCGGCGATGTTCTCCATCTCTGCCATGTCGCTCTTGCTGGGTACCACCCCGCCCGACCGGCGCGGGCGGGCAGTGGGGTTCTATCAGGGCGGTTTCCTCATCGGCGGAATGGCTGGGCCGGCGCTCGGCGGCCTCCTGGCGGTTATTTCCCTTCGCGCCCCTTTCTTCTTCTACGCGGGCACACTCATCATTGCTGGTGTGGTGGGTCTACTCTTTCTGCGCCCCGTGTCGGTGGCAGCGAAAACGTCGGACGTTGCAGGTGTGGCACCAATATCGTTCCGGGTGGTGCTGTCCGACGAACGCTTCCGGGCGGCGTGCATCGCAAATTTTGCCTCCGGATGGGCGAGCCTCGGTGTTCGCAGCGCCCTCGTGCCGATTCTTGTCGTCGAGTTGCTGCACAAGGAAGAACTCTGGACCGGCATCGCCTTTGCCATCGCGGCAGTGGCTCAGACCCTTGCGCTCGGCCCGGCAGGCACCTTCGTGGACACAGTGGGCCGCAAACCAGCGATCATCGGCTCTTACGCAGTTGCCGCTGCGGTGATGCTCGCGATTCCGTTCGCCGGAAATATCACCCTCCTCATCATCTTGCTGTCTGTTTTCGGCGTCGCCGCCGCCTTCATGGGGACCGCGCCCGCGGCCTCGGTAGGCGATGCTGCCGGCGCGAAGAGCGGGCAACCCGTTGCGGTCTTCTCCGCCATCTCTGACCTGGGCGCCATCATCGGACCCCTCGCCGCCGGCGCGCTTCTCGACGCCTTTTCTTACCCCGCCGCGTTTGGTTCTGCCGTGGTCCTCCTGGCCATTGCCGCGGTATATGCCCTTCGGATGCCCGGAAGATCTGTTGCGGTGGCAGGATGAAGTCATGCCCATGATGCAGATCCCCGGTTCAGAGCTCACGGCATACTGCGCATCTCCGTCGGGCGCCCCCAAGGGTGCAGTCATTGTCATCCACGAAATCTGGGGGCTGGTTGACCACATCAAGACGGTCGCTGATCGATACGCGGCAGAAGGGTATCTCACGCTCGCGCCGGACATCCTGAGCAATGCAGGTGTCACGCCAACGGTCGGCCAGGAGCTTCACGATCTTGCGATGAACCCGGATGAGGCAACACGCATCTCGGCGCAACCACTCATGCGGGAGAAGCTGACGGCCTCGCGCGATCCGGAGTACGGGGCGTGGGCGGTCGCACAATTACGCTCGGTCGTTGACTATCTTGAGGCTGTGCCGGCCGTGGATGGCCGCATTGCGGTGACCGGATTCTGTTTTGGCGGTAGTTACGCCTTCGCGCTCGCGGCTGCAGATCCACGGCTACGGGCAGCGGCGCCCTTCTACGGTGCACCACCCGAGGAGGCCGACGTCGCGTCGATCACATGTCCCGTGCACGCTTTCTATGGCGGCCTTGACGAGCGGCTGATGGAATCCCTTCCTGCGGTGTCGGCGGCGATGTCGGAGGCGGGGGTCGATTTCGAGGCGACGGTCTACGAGGGTGCGCGTCACGCCTTCTTCAACGACACGAATGCTCTCACCTACGACGCGGAGGCCGCAGCGGACTCATGGTCGCAGGTTCTCCAGTTTCTGGGGTCGGAGCTCGCCTAGCCTCGAATGCACGAACCGGACGACACCTTCGTGTTCAGGTTTGGTGCACGATGGGCGACCGGAAGCACTTCTTCCATGGTTTGTGCGTAACCGACATTCTGTACGTCAGCGGACTTTGCGAACACCACTCCCGCGACGGTCCCGCTCGTGGACAGCAACGGCCCACCCGAGTTGCCCTCCTGAACGTGTGCGGCAAGCTGATAGACCTGCATCGGATGCGGGTTTTTACCGTAAATGTCGTGGACCTGCACCGTGGTCACCTGGTTGACGCGCGCGGAGCCGGACTGAAACGGGCCGCCAAGCGGATACCCGTCAAAGACGGCGTTGTCTCCCTCCGAGAGGTTCGCGCGCAGCGGAATGGGCGCCGCGTTGAGACCGCTGACCGCGATCACGGCGAGGTCATTCATGGGGTCGAAGTAGACGATGCGTCCTGGGAGCGCCCCTACCCCTGGGACTTCGACAACCGGTTCCGCCACGCCTGCCACGACGTGCGCGTTCGTGATGACCCGGTTCGCCGAAACGATGAATCCGCTTCCCGACTGATTCTGGCCGCACTGGTATGCCGTACCGGTGACCTTGACCACGGATTTTGCGGCTTTGGTGAGCGTCGGCGTACCCGTGTTGACATTCGGGATTGTCGGAGGGGATGTGGGCGACGTCAACTCGCCACCCGCTGCGGAGGCGATGCGCGGGATCGCGTCCTGCATGACGAGGGAACGCAGTTGGGCCATCCCGCTGCTGATCGGTGGGGGAGTGAGGTCGTTTATTGCGCGCAGCACGCTGGAGCCGGCAATCGCCTGCGACAGTATCGGCACACCGAGGGAGCCAATGCTGAAGGCCATCATCGAGGCGATGAGTGCGGCGACGATTGCATTCACGAAGGCGCCGGCAATCCTGTCGACGATCCCCATTCTGGATCCTTCGACGCGCCGGCCAAGCGATCGACCAACCAATGCGCCGAGAGATTGCCCTGTGACGACGAGCCCAAACACGCACACCAGGATGAGCGGGAGCCGCCAGTAAGGCCATGGAATCCAGGACCCGACAAGGGGGATGGCGAAGAAGGCTGCGACGCCTCCAATGGCGATACCGGCTAGGCCAAAGATGCTACGAATGAACCCCGCGATCCAGCCGTAACTGAAGTAAGCGAGGATGAGCAGGATGAGCAGGACATCCAGAATCCCCGGAATCGACATCCGCACTCCCTCCGAATCCTCCGTGCCGAGACTATCGCCTCGAGCATGCGCCACACTGGATATATGACTATTCCGACACGAACCCTGAACGATGGCCATGAACTCCCGGCTGTTGGTTTCGGCACCTATCAGTTGAACGGCGACGAGGGCATGGAGTCCGTGCTCAGCGCCATCGGTGCCGGGTACCGATTGCTCGACACAGCGCTCAACTATGAGAACGAGGCCGAGGTGGGCGAGGCGATTCGCCGCTCAGGCGTGGCTCGCAACGAGTTGCTTATTGCCACGAAACTTCCGGGGCGGTTTCATGGATATGACGAAACCAGGACCGGTTTCGATGAGTCGCTTCGGAATCTCGGTGTGGACTATATCGATCTGTTTCTCATCCACTGGCCGATACCGAGGATAGGAAAATACCTCGACTCGTGGCGTGCGATGGTCAGCCTGCGGGATGAAGGGCTCATCCGGTCGATCGGGGTAAGCAACTTCACGCGGGAGCATCTGACGTTCGTTATTCAGGAGTCCGGGGTCGTGCCCGCGGTGAATCAAATCGAGCTGCACCCGCATTTTCCGCAAGAGGCGATGCGCGCGTTCCATGCCGAGCAGGGCATCCAGACCCAGAGTTGGACGCCTCTCGCGCGTCAGCGCTCCGTACTTGCGGACCCGATCGTAACGACGGTGGCGAACGCGCACGGTGTTACGCCGGCGCAGGCCGTGCTGAGGTGGCACGTTCAGTTGGGAAGCATCCCGCTGCCGAAGTCGGCGTCGGGGGATCGACAGCGAGAAAATCTCGACGTGTTCGGGTTTGAGCTCTCGGAGGATGAGGTCAGGTCAATCTCGTCGCTCGAGTCCGGGCGGCTGTGGGGCGGAGACCCGGAGACGAACGAGGAGTTCTAGCCGAGGCCGGGGATTTTCAGCCATCCGGCGGCGATCAGCACAACCACCGAGTTCAGTATCAGGGCGATCAGGGTAATGGTGGAAACGCCTTTGGCACCTGCACCGCGAATGAGCAGGATGAGGAGCAGGACTGCTTCGAGCACCAAAGCGAAGAGGAATGTTCCAAGCGGTGCCGGAAACGCGATAAAGATCGACAGCAACATGAGAACCGCGAACACCAGTTCGGCAATCGCGAGGATGGAGTGGCTACGCCGTCCCCGCAAACGCCTGAGTCCGTCCCAGACGGCGAGCGCCGCCGCGAGAATGGTGATGATGAGGAGCCAGGACAGGGTGACGTTGATCACGGTCGTACCTTTCCGCAGGACTTCGATGTTCGCGACGGGGTCATCGCGGTCTGCCCCAGACTACTCGGCCGATCTACTACTTCGGGTGATTGTCCGGAATGCTTTCGAGCGACCCGAGTGGTATCAGTTGTTGCGCAACTTCTTCTTGAGGCTGCGCGAGCGCGCGAGTAGCAGAGCTCCCAGCAGGAGTGCGATGGATCCGTAGATCGCGGTGGGCCAACCATTGAAGCCGGTGTAGGCGAGTCCTCGCGTTGTCCCTGCTGGAAGGATCGAGTTGCTCTGTGTTGCTGAGCAGATGACCGTCGAGCCACCGCCGTTTGCTGAATTGTTACACTGGTTGACCGTCACCCGCAGCGCTGCGGCCTGGGTAGCGGTGTTCGGGACCGTGCAGGTGACTTTTGCTCCGCCACCATTTGCTGAGCCATTGCATTGTGTGAAGGTAGCTCCGGTTGTGCTCTGCACGGGGTCGCAGGTGAGCGTGGATCCTCCGCCACCGGATGTGCCAACGCACTGGTTGACGGTAGCGGGTGTCGGGGTGCCTGAACCGGTGATCTTGTTGGTGATATTGACTTTACATTCGACCCAGCTGCCTCCATCGTTCAGGGAGTTGTTGCACTGGTTGACCGAGGTGATGACGCCCGTGTAGTTGGTTACGGCAGATGCGCCGCAGATAGGGGCACCGGCAGGACCGGTGCAGACCTTGACCGTCACGACAGAGGAACCGACGCCGGTGGCGACATTGAGAGTATTGACCACAGTGACGTCACATTGGATCTCCTGGCCCGCAGTGGCAGCGCCGTTGCACTGTTCGACGGTGGGAGGTGTTGCGGCGAACGCTGTTTCGCCGACACCGAACGCCATGAACGCGGCAAGCACGAAGGTCCCAAGAATCGCGATGTATCCTCGTGGTCCTGATCGAGTTGCGCTACGAAGGCGGCGCGGTGCGATGGAGTGATTGATACTCATGTTGGACCCCCGTCCTGGTATCTGGTTCATGACCTGACACCACACGGCTGGTTTGAACCGTTGATGCACGATAACACGGCAGTGGTGCTTTGCCCTATCTTTGGCGATGGACGACGCGATAACCCCGGAGGTCAGGATTGGGCAATTTATCCGCGCATGCCGATCTTGAAGGAGACGATTTCTCACTGCGTCGAGTGATTTCACGGAATACTTCGGTGTTATCGCGGGTTTTCCTCTGTATGACGACAACGACATTTCGGCGCCCCGTAGCGGGGCAGGTGCGCGTAAACATCGACGCCTTGGGAACGATGGTCGCGGCGACAGTAACCGATGTCGGCGTGGCGGCGGAAGGTTTCGTACGAGGGGACAGGGTGGCATTTTCCCCTGCCCTCGCGGACAGTCCCGTCGTCGATGTCGACACGCTCATCGGCATCCCCAAGAACGTGTCCGATCGTCAGGCTGCTGATCTGCTGGCTCCCGGGCTTCTTGCCCGGGCGATGATCACGCAGGTGCGCCCATTCGCCCGCGGCCAGCGTGTTGCGGTGGAACTCGGGAACTCCATGCTTCGCCAGGTGGTGTCCGCCTGGGTCACATCGCTCGGTGGTCATCTCGTCGAGGATCGACGCGATGCGGATGTCGTGTACGGCGAACAGGACCGTCGCCTCGCCGCCGTGGAGGCCTCCCATCGGCAGGGCCGTATCCAGCAGGCCGCGACTGAGGTATTCCAGGCTATTCGCGCGGGAGTGTTCACTGACGTGCACGCTGCACGGCGTGACGCCGAGCTCGACGCAGCGTAGGGGCGGTTTTAGGGTCAACTGGCGCACGGCAGGGCGAGCGGTCGGTGTGGCCGAGTGAGAAAGGGCTGAAAATGGCGGGGATTGCAAAGCTGGCCTTCCGGGTTGTGCTGGGTGGACTGTTCATCGGGCATGGAACGCAGAAGCTCTTCGGATGGTTCGGTGGCGGCGGTCTTGACGGTACGGAGAAGATGATGGATCATCTTGACCTGCATCCGGCGAGGCAAAATGCCGTTCTCGCTGGTATCACCGAGGCGGGCTGCGGGGCACTACTCGTCGCGGGCGCTGCGACTCCGTTGGCGGCCACGGGCATCGTGGGCACAATGGCCACCGCCATTCGGACGGTGCACGGCAAGAACGGACCGTGGAATTCGAATCGCGGTTGGGAGTTCAACGCCATCATTATTGCCTCACTTGCCCTACTCGTTGAGGGTGGTCCGGGGAAGCTGTCGCTGGATGCCGCGGCAGGCAGGGCGCGTGGCGGTACGGGACTTGCGCTCGGTGTGCTGGCTGCGGGTGTTGCAGCGTCCACGGCGATCATCGAGCTCGGGCACTGGTTTGCGCGGCGGGACGCGGAGAGGAATGCGGCGAGGGATGCGATTGCGTCGGCCGATAGTGAGCCGCTGAGGCGATCTTGACGCGTACCTGATGGCGGCTCGGCACCTCGGAAAGATAGGAGCCGCTTCTAGGTCCCATTACCTGTCTGCCCAACCCAGCCAACTCGCCTACCATGGTGTGCGCAGCTCTAAGGAGGTTCGCGTGCCGGCTGGCAAATCCGCTCCACCATCCTCGAAGTCGGATGATGGGATCATCGGCAGCGTGATCAATGGTCGCTACCGTGTCACGAGCCTCATCGGCCGCGGGGGCATGGCTTCGGTGTACCGAGCCGCCGACCAGTCGCTGCCGCGTGAAGTCGCGCTCAAGTTGATGCTGCCGGGGATGGCTGTCCCCGACGAAATACGCCGCCAACGCAACGAAATCGACACCCTCGCCGCACTCAATCACCACGCACTGGTGACCCTCTTCGACGCGGGAACGGAGAAGACGCAAACCGGTGATCGCGTGTTTCTCGTCATGGAGCTCGTCGACGGGCCAAATCTGCGCGAGGTGATGACAGCGCCCCTTCCACCGGGGCTGGTCGCGCATCTCGGCGCCGATATCGCGGAGGCCCTACATTACATGCACAGCAGAGGCATCGTGCACCGCGACGTCAAGCCGGCCAACATCCTGCTCGCCCATTCAGAACTTCCCGGCCGACAATTCCACGCGAAACTCGCCGACTTCGGCATCGCCCGATTGGTCGACGGCACCACACTGACTGCGACAGGCCTCATCATCGGTAGCGCGAGCTACCTGAGTCCGGAACAGGCGCGGGGCGGGGAGGTGGCAGGAGCATCGGATGTTTACTCGCTCGGTCTCGTGTTGTTGGAAGCCCTGACCGGCGAGAGGGCCTTCCCTGGAAGCGCCATCGAGACGATCAGCGCGCGGGTGAACCGCGCACCGACCGTGCCCGACACACTCCCCGAGGGCTGGGCCCACCTTGTGACGAACATGACAGCGCTCGATGCCGGGCATCGGCCGCCACCGATGGACGTCGCCGTCGCGCTGCGCGAGCTAGCCGGCACGTTCGAAAGCGAGGAGTCGAACGGCGCTGCCCCGATCGATTTGCTCGATGTGCATGAAGTTGGCGATGACGAGTACTCGCTACAGGAAACGAAGGCGTATACCGCCGTAGTGACGGGCGCAACCGAGGTGATGCACCGGCCAGAACCGAGACCCAGCACACCGCCGCGCGTGCCCAGGGTCGTCAGCAAGAAGGTCGTCAGCAAGAAGGTCATCGGCAAGAAAGTTATCGGCTTCACCATTGCTGCCGCCGTGGTCATCGCCGCGGTGGTTGGTGCGGTCGCCTTGTCAAACACTCAGCCTCCGGTCGCCGCTCCCGCACCAGCCGCACCCGCCCCCACAGTGACCTATCCGGAGGTTCCCGGAACGCTCGGAACGCACCTAAAACAACTCCAGGAGAGCGTGACGCCATGAGCGGATGGGAACATTGGGCCACCCGGATCACCGCTGTTGCAAGCGCGGCGGTGCTGGTCACGGCGGCGCTCAGTGGTTGTGTGCCGGTCGCGAGCGGTATGGACTCCGCAACAGCCTCCAGATTGCAGGCAACCGTCCTCGTTGTCACGCAGGCAGTCGCTGACGACGACGCCGCGGCTGCCATCGCCGCGCTTGATGCGCTGGAGTTGCAACTTAAGCAGGACACGGCATCCGGGGCGATAAACGCGGATCGGAGCGCCCGAATTCAGGCATCGATCGACCTCGTCCGCGCCGACCTTGCCGACGGTCAACCTACCCCGTCGCCGACGCCAAGTGAGAAACCGGGCAAAGGCAACGGCGGAGGCGGTAAAAACAAGTAGCGGCGGTGGGGGCACGTTTTGCGGTCGGCGTCGGGCGGTTGGGCTGTGTGCCGATCTAGGGCAGCTCCTCTCCTCCACAACCCCTGTGGATAGAAAGATCTTCTACTTTAGAATCTATGTTCGATGTGGGAAAATAGGGGAATGACGAACCCCGCCGCAGAGCTCGATGAGATCACGGGCAGCATTGCCAGACTCCTGGCGTTCGATGCCGTGCCGGGGCTTGCAGATGACGCACTGCTGCAGACCACCAGTGCGTTGGAGCGGTTGGGTTGCCGTCTTGGTGCGATTCAGGTTGCGGTCGCGGCCGAGCTGGACCACCGTTCGCGCCATGATCTGGGAACTGATGGTCTCGCCGCGTCCAAAGGATGTCGCAACTCCACCGAGCTGCTCGAACGCATCACACGTGCATCCGGAGAAACAATCGCCAAGCGACTGAAGATTGGGCGCAATACCCGCATTCGGTACACGCTCGTGGGGGAGCGGCTGGCTCCACCCTTCGCTCATGTCGCGGAGGCGCTCGAGGCAGGTGCTCTCGGTCTGGATAGCGCATATGCGGTGATTCGCGGCCTCACGTCGGTCGCTTCGGTTGTCGACACCGATTCAATTCGGACCGCCGAATATGAACTTGTTGC